>CAIWRI010000103.1 GCA_903915035.1 uncultured Nitrosomonadales bacterium
GGCCGCAGTCGAAGCCATCCAGCCCGGCGCTTATGCCAAACTGCCCTACACCTCCAAAATACTTGCAGAACAACTGGTGCGCCGCTGCGAACCGGAATTATTAACCGATGCACTGAAACAGTTGATCGAACGCAAGCGCGACCTGGATTTTCCGTGGTATCCCGCCCGTGTTGTTTGCCACGACATTTTAGGTCAGACCGCCTTGGTCGATCTTGCCGGTCTGCGCGACGCAATCGCCGACCAGGGCGGCGACCCTTCCCTGGTTAATCCTGTTGTGCCAACTCAGTTAATCGTTGACCACTCTCTGGCTGTGGAAGCTGCCGGTTTCGACCCTGAAGCGTTCCGCAAAAATCGTGAGATCGAAGACCGTCGTAACGAAGACCGCTTCCACTTCATCGAGTGGACTAAGACTGCGTTCAAGAACGTTGATGTGATCCCTGCCGGTAACGGTATCATGCACCAGATTAATCTGGAAAAGATGTCCCCGGTGATCCAGTCGCGCGAAGGCATCGCCTTCCCTGATACCTGCGTCGGGACGGACTCCCACACGCCGCACATCGACTCGCTCGGCGTTTTAGCGATCGGTGTTGGCGGTCTGGAAGCCGAAACCGTCATGCTGGGTCTCCCGTCCATGATGCGTCTGCCGGACATCATTGGCGTCAAACTGGTAGGCCGTCGTCAGCCTGGCATCACTGCCACCGACATCGTACTGGCCCTGACAGAATTTTTACGACGCGAACGTGTGGTGAGTGCCTACGTTGAATTCTTTGGTGACGGCGCTGATAGCCTCACCCTCGGCGACCGCGCGACCATTTCCAACATGTGTCCGGAATTCGGTGCGACTGCCGCGATGTTCTACATCGACGGTCAGACCATCAACTACCTGAAACTGACCGGTCGCGAGCCTGAGCAGGTTGCTCTGGTGGAAAACTACGCCAGGACCACGGGTCTGTGGGCGGATCAGATGGTTGCCGCCGAATACGAACGTGTGCTGGAATTCGATCTGTCCAGCGTGGTGCGCAACATGGCAGGTCCATCCAATCCGCACCGTCGTCTACCTACCTCCGCCTTGCAAGAGCGCGGCATTGCTGACCATGCAAAGCTTGCCGCCGCTAAGGCCGAAGAAGCACAAGGTCTGATGCCGGATGGTGCCGTTATCATCGCGGCCATCACTTCCTGCACCAATACCTCCAACCCGCGTAACGTGATAGCCGCCGCACTGCTGGCGAAGAAAGCCAATGAACTGGGGCTGCTGCGCAAGCCCTGGGTAAAGACTTCCTTTGCGCCAGGCTCCAAAGTTGCCGAGCTGTACCTGAAAGAAGCAGGTCTGTTGTCGGAACTGGAAAAACTGGGCTTCGGTATCGTCGGATTCGCCTGCACCACCTGTAACGGCATGTCAGGCGCACTCGACCCTAAGATCCAGCAGGAAATCATAGACCGCGACCTGTATGCCACCGCTGTATTGTCCGGCAACCGTAACTTCGATGGGCGTATCCACCCGTATGCGAAGCAAGCCTTTTTAGCGTCCCCGCCACTGGTGGTAGCTTACGCTATCGCGGGCACGATCCGTCTCGACATTGAGCAGGATGCGCTGGGCACTGACAAGTCGGGCAACCCGGTTATGCTCAAAGACATCTGGCCTGCCGATGAAGAGATCGACGCGGTCGTAGCCTCCTGCGTGAAGCCGGAACAGTTCAAGCAGATCTACATTCCGATGTTCGATCTGGGTGAAATTGAAGTGGCGAAAAGCCCGTTGTACGACTGGCGTCCAATGTCCACCTACATCCGTCGTCCGCCTTATTGGGAAGGCGCACTGGCTGGCGTTCGCACCTTGAAAGGGATGCGTCCGCTTGCCGTACTGCCGGACAATATCACCACTGATCACCTGTCGCCGTCCAACGCGATTCTGGCCAACTCGGCTTCCGGTGAATATCTGGCGAAAATGGGTCTGCCGGAAGAAGATTTCAATTCCTACGCGACTCACCGTGGGGATCACCTGACCGCGCAACGCGCCACCTTTGCCAACCCTCAACTGGTCAACGAAATGGCCGTGATCGATGGTGAAGTGAAGAAAGGCTCTCTTGCCCGCGTCGAACCGGACGGCCAGGTCATGCGTATGTGGGAAGCGATTGAGACCTACATGGAACGCCGTCAGAACCTGATCATCGTGGCTGGTGCCGACTACGGTCAGGGTTCCTCGCGTGACTGGGCGGCCAAAGGCGTGCGTCTGGCCGGTGTGGAAGCCATCGTTGCCGAAGGTTTCGAGCGTATCCACCGTACCAATCTGGTCGGTATGGGCGTGCTGCCGCTGGAATTCAAGGCGGGCGACACCCGCAAGACCTACGCCATTGACGGTACTGAGACTTATGATGTCGAAGGCGAGATTACCCCGCGTGCCGACCTGACTGTGGTGATGACCCGTGCAACTGGAGAAACGGTGCGCATTCCTGTCACCTGTCGTTTGGATACCGCTGCTGAAGTTCGCGTGTACACGGCGGGTGGTGTACTTCAATGCTTTGCGCAGGACTTCCTCAAAGGAGAGGCATAATGTCTCAGGTTCCGCAAATCAGGATACCTGCCACGTATATGCGCGGCGGAACATCGAAAGGTGTGTTCTTCAATCTGACCGACCTGCCGGAAGCCGCGCAAGTGCCGGGTGCCGCGCGTGACAATTTGTTGTTGCGCGTGATCGGCAGCCCTGACCCTTACGGTAAGCAAACCGATGGAATGGGCGGGGCGACTTCCAGCACCAGCAAGACCGTCATTCTGGCTAAAAGCTCGCAGCCGGATCACGATGTCGATTACCTGTTCGGGCAGGTTTCCATTGATAAGCCTTTCGTGGACTGGAGCGGCAACTGCGGCAATCTGACCGCAGCCGTGGGTTCCTTCGCCATTGCCAGCGGTCTGGTCGACGCTGCCCGCATCCCGGCAAACGGTATCTGCGTGGTGCGCATCTGGCAGAAGAACATTCAGAAAACCATCATCGCCCATGTACCGGTCAGCAACGGACAGGTGCAGGAAACCGGCGATTTCGAACTGGATGGCGTCACCTTTCCGGCGGCTGAAGTGCAGATTGACTTCATCGCCCCGGTAGACGCAAAGGATGCGATGTTCCCGACCGGCAATCTGGTTGACGATCTCGAAGTGCCGGGTGTTGGCACCTTCAAGGTCACCATGATCACCGCAGGAATACCGACCATTTTCCTGAACGCGACGGATATCAACTACACCGGTTGCGAATTGCAGGACGCCATCAACGGCGACCCTGCGGCACTGGCCATGTTCGAAACCATCCGCGCTTATGGTGCTGTGAAAATGGGATTGATCAGTGACATAGCGGAAGCTGCCGGTCGTCAGCACACCCCTAAAGTGGCCATCGTAGCCCCTGCAAAAAACTACACTTCATCCAGTGGCAAAGTGATCACTGCTGATGCGATTGATCTGAACGTCCGCGCACTCTCCATGGGCAAGCTGCATCACGCCATGATGGGCACGGCAGCGGTCGCGATCGGCACAGCAGCAGCAATTCCGGGTACCCTGGTGAATCTGGCCGCAGGTGGAGGGGAGCGCCGAGTGGTGACCTTCGGTCATCCCTCCGGTACCTTGAAAGTAGGGGCTGCCGCGAGCGAAACCGGTGGTGACTGGAAAGTTGAAAAAGTCACTATGAGCCGTAGCGCGCGTGTGCTGATGGAAGGCTGGGTACGTATTCCCGGCGACAGTTTTTAATCTTCGTTTTAGAAAATAATCCTCCTGTCTGGTGGGGAACAAAAAGTCGCATCGTTCCGGATTCCCTTCCCCGGCAAGGGTCGGGGGTGGGGTTCATAATGAAAGGAATCAAACATGAGTTATCAAATAGAGTATGACCGTTCGGTGAATGATGCAGAAGGTTTCTGGCGTGATCAGGCACGCACATTGGAATGGTTCAAATTTCCGGAAAAGATTTTATCCAAGGGTGAAGACGGCCTGGACTACTGGTTTGCCGATGGCGAAATGAACACCGCCTTCATGGCGCTGGATCATCATGTCAATCAGGGACGCGGCGATCAAACTGCACTGATTTTTGACTCCCCGGTGACCAACACAAAATATAAATACACTTTCAGCGAACTGACCGACGTTGTCGCACGCACAGCAGGAATGCTGGCCGATCTGAATGTGGTCAAGGGCGATCGGGTCATCATTTACATGCCGATGATCCCGGAAGCCGTGATTGCGATGCTGGCTGTCGCACGCCTGGGTGCAATTCACTCAGTGGTCTTCGGCGGCTTCGCGCCACCGGAGTTGGCATTGCGCATCAACGATGCCAAGCCTCGCGTGATTCTCTCAGCCTCTTGCGGCATCGAAATTAAACGCGTCATAGAATACAAACCGCTGCTCGACCGCGCGATTGAACTATCCGACCACAAGCCGGAAAGTTGCGTGGTGTTCCAGCGTCCGCAAGCTGCGGCGTCTATGATTGCCGGTCGAGATCACAACTGGGTCGAATTGCTGGCAAGAGCGAAGGCTGTCGGTTGCACGCCGGTCAAAGGCAGCGATCCGCTGTATATCCTCTACACTTCCGGTACGACCGGCAAGCCCAAGGGTGTGGTGCGCGACAATGGCGGCCACGCGGTTGCACTCAAGTACAGCATGAAGGCCATCTACAATGTAGAGCCGGGTGAAGTGTTCTGGGCTTCCTCTGACGTAGGCTGGGTCGTCGGCCACTCCTATATCGTCTACGCACCGCTGCTGCAAGGCTGTGCGACCGTCGTGTATGAAGGCAAGCCTATCATGACACCCGATGCGGGTGCGCTGTGGCGCGTTTGTGCGGAATATGGCGTGAGTATTCTGTTCACTGCACCGACCGCGTTCCGCGCTGTCAAGAAGGAAGATCCTGAGGGCTTGTTCCTCAAGCCTTATGACTTGAGCAAAATCAAAACAATTTTCTCAGCGGGCGAACGTCTGGATTCACCGACCGAAATCTGGCTTAGCGAAGTTACCGGGAAAAAGGTCATTGATCACTGGTGGCAGACTGAAACAGGTTGGGCTATTACCGCCAACCTGCAAGGCGTCGAGCCTATGCCTTGCAAACTGGGATCGTCGACTAAACCGGTACCCGGCTTCAATGTGGAAATCCTGGATGAGAACGGTCATCATGTGCCGCGCGGTACACAAGGTTACATCGCGCTCAAGTTGCCGCTGCCGCCCTCATGCCTGAACCGGGTCTGGGGTGATGCCGACAAATTCCGCGATAGTTACTTGTCATTGTTCCCGGGCTATTACGCCAGCGGCGACGGCGGTTATATGGATGAAGACGGTTATGTGTTCGTGATGGGGCGGGTAGATGATGTCATCAACGTTGCAGGACACCGCCTCTCAACCGGTGAAATCGAAGAAGTGATTGCGACCCATCCGGCCGTTGCCGAGTGCGCTGTCATTGCGCGCAACGACGACATCAAGGGACAGACGCCGATGGGACTGGTGGTGCTCAAATCCGGTGCCACCATTACTGAAGCCGAGTTGCACAAGGAACTGATCGCCAGCATTCGCGCCAATATCGGCCCGATTACCTGCTATCAGGACACGGTGGTGCTGGCGCGCCTGCCCAAGACCCGCTCCGGCAAGACCCTGCGCAAGACGATCTGCCAGATAGTCAACGGACAGGACTATGTCGTGCCATCGACTATCGACGATACGGGTGTGATTCCGGAAATTATCGAAGTGCTGCACAGCAAAGGCCTTGTTGCCTAATGGTTGAGTTTTGGCAGTGCGCTTGAGACAGTGAAATGACAGGACGCGCTGCCGAACTTCAAGCCTTTTTACAAGTTTGAGCGGGCAAGGCGGTAATCTTTAGTGCTAAATCGTGAACTGCTGCGATCAACGCTAATATCCGCCTGCAGATAGCAACTGTTTAGAGTACCGTGATGTGCCTGCACTTTATAAATATAGGAGCCTGAATATGAGAAAAAAATCAATGCTTAAAACAGTTAAAGTTGCGGCAATGTCGTTGGCATGTTTGCTGATTACAAACAGCGTTATGGCAGCGGAAATGCCTGAGATGGCCCGTGGCAGTAATTACTGCAGTACTTGCCATAAGGTGGAGGGGAAATCGGTTGGTCCTTCGTGGATGGAAATATCTAAGTTTTACAACGGCAAAATGGCACGATCAACCTCTGGTAAGAGTGTGCAGGATGCGATCGGTGACGTGCCTGTCGAACAGTTTCTGATAAGAAAAGTATCGGCAGGAGGGCACGGCAACTGGGGTAATCAGCCTATGCTTGCAAATGATAATGTCTATAATAAACCGACTGAATTAAAGCAGAAACAGATCAAGGAACTGGTTGAGTATATCCTGTCACTGGCCAAATAATACTTTGGCGTTATCCTGAACAAAGCCGGCTAATGCCGGTTTTTTTGGGAATAATAATTGACCTGCTTCTGCTTCTATGCTGGAAATCGCAGGGAATTGGCAGCAAGCTTGCTGCCGGAGTGGCTTTCGGCGTTAACCGGCAATTCCTTGTCGGCTTGCCGGCAGTAAACTGTAGTATAGTTGTCGCCTATTCAATCTTGACCCAGGAAAACCTGCCTATGAACCCGCTGTCCGATAAACGAATTCTGGTCTCACTCGCAGCGCTGCTGTTACCCTTGAGCGCTTTTCCGGCAGGCGTAGCCTATGTTTCCAATCAACAGGGCGCGGTGACCGTCATCGACCTTGAAACGATGGAGAAAAAAGACGATCTGGCTATTGCAGCCGGGGGGCCGCGCGGCATCGGCGTGACGGCGGACGGCAAATGGCTGGTGACGGCGAACAAGAACGACGGTAACCTCTCGGTCATCGACACTGCCAGCGGTAAACTGGTTAAACAGATCGCGATCGGCAAAAATCCTGAATTTGTGCGCGTGCTGGGCAATACTGCTTATGTGACTTTTGAGCCTGGCGTCTTCAAGATGCCGCAACATGATGCAGTCAAACCGACTGATGATGACGATAAGGTGCCGGGTCACATCGCGGTGGTTGATCTGAGCGCAGGAAAAGTAGTTGTCGATATTACAGGTAAACCGGAGACGGAAGGCGTCGAGATTTCCAGTGACGGGAAGCGCGTGATTGTCACCAACGAATCGGATAATTCGATCAGTATTCATGCTATCCATTCGGGTCGGCTGTTGAATAATATCTCTGTTGCAAAGTACGGCGAGCGTCCGCGCGGCATTAAGTTGTCACCCGATGGCAAGTATTACGTGGTCACGATGGAATTTTCCGACAAAATGCTGGTGCTCAATGACAAGTTCAAATTGATCAAGGAAGTGCCGACCGGTAAAGCGCCTTACGGCGTCTCGTTTGACAGCGAAGGGAAACGCGTTTTTGTCGCCAGTAACAGAGACAAACTCTTGCAGGTTTTTGACACGAATAGCTGGGAAAAGCTGAAAGATATTCCGACTGGCGAACGTTGCTGGCACTTCACCTTTACCCCGGATAACCAGCAGCTTCTGCTCGCTTGCGGCAAATCAAACGAAATTCTGGTGATCGACGCGAACCGGCTGGAAGTCACGAAACGGATTGCTAACAGCGGCATGCCGTGGGGAATCGTCACCTACCCCAAGTCTATGGGTAGTCTGGATCGTCCCTGAGCCTGGAACTTCTGCCAGCTTATCGGGTATGAAGGTGTTTTAAGCCCGGTTAAAATTGACCCTGTGAGGAGAAGTATTTTGGATGCAGAACAATTGCGCGCAGCACAAGCGCCACTGAAACAGCGTTATAAAGAACAGCCTGAATCCGCGCTATGGGTGCTAAAAGCGGAAGGCTCGCTGCATCAAGCTAATCTGACTTGTCAGATTGAATCAGGTGCCGGCAGGGTGGTGGCCGGTTTGCATCCCGCGACAGGCGGTGATGGCCTGGCCGCCTGCTCGGGTGATATGCTGCTCGAATCGCTCTCGGCTTGCGCCAGCGTCACTTTGACGGCAGTGGCAACCGCGCTGGGAATTACCCTGCGCAAAGGGCATGTGTATGCGGAAGGCGAGCTGGATTTTCGCGGTACGCTGGGCGTGTCGAAAGATGTGCCTGTGGGGTTCTCCGCCATCCGTTTACGCTTTGATATCGACAGTGATGCGAGTGAGGAACAACGAGCGACCTTGATTAAACTCACCGAGCGCTACTGCGTCATCTATCAAACTCTGGTCAATCCGCCCAAACTCAGCGCAGTTATCACTCCCTGAGTTTTGATGTACGCCTCTGCGCTTAATAACGATGCTTAAACTGGTCTGCCGCGTGAAGCGGGAGCAATGGGCGGGCGTGCTGCTGGTGTTTGCCCTGCACGGCGGACTGTTGTTTGCCCTGGTTAATTATCGCACCCTGCCATCGCCCGCCCCTGACAAGGCGGTCATTGTGATGGTAAGTTTCATTAGTCCGCCGCTGCAAGCGGTAAAGACGGAGCCGCCCAAGCCGGTAAAACAACAAAATTCGCCCCGGCCTGTTCGGGTAGCACAACCAGGCGTGCGTCAGCCAGCTGTGCAGCTGACAAGTTCAACCGCCAGGCCGATGGGGAATGAACCGCTTCTGCACGACCCGCTCCCTACACCGCCTGCAAGGCCCGCGCCGGCAGTGGACGCACCCGCTCCATCGCCGCAGATAATGGCCGCTGATTTATCGGTGAGTTGCCCTGAGCGGCCTGCCCCCGATTATCCCAGAATGGCCATGCGTCTGAATCAGCAAGGCAAAGGCATGCTGCGGGTGGAGCTGAATGAAGATGGCAGCGTGGCGGTCGTGGAAATTAAAACCAGTTCGGGCTATCCGCTACTCGATGAAGCGGCGTTAAAAAAGGTAAAAACCTGGCGTTGTAAGCCCGCACAGCGCAATGGCGTGGCGGTGCGCACGGTGGCGTTGCAACCCTTTAAATTTTATATGAAGGATGAATGATGGAAGCGAACTTCGGGATTATGCATTTTATTTCGCATTGCGACGCGATGGGCAAAGGCGTACTGGCCTTGCTCTTGCTGCTATCAATAGCGAGCTGGTATTTGATTTTCAGCAAGGCGATCGCGAATATAGCCGCACGCAGTCGTGCGGATGCTTTCTTAAAGCAATTCCGCCAGGCCGCTTCCCTGCCTGAGATGCAACAGGCCTTGAAAACAGCCAATGATGGCAATGCGTTTTTTGATTTGGCGCAGCGGGCATTCGCGGTCAACAGCGGTCAACAATATGGTGTCGAAAAATTGCTGGCGGCAGGCGGGATGTCGGAATATCTGACCCGTGTATTGCGCAACGGTATTGACACGGAAGCGGCCAAAGTAGAGCACGGCCTGACTGTGATGGCGTCAGCCGGTTCAGCCGCACCTTTTATCGGTCTGTTCGGCACCGTGTGGGGGATTTATAACGCGCTGCTGCAAATCGGCCTGAGCGGGCAGGGCACGCTGGATAAGGTGGCAGGGCCGGTAGGCGAGGCACTCATCATGACCGCAGTAGGTCTGGCCGTAGCGATTCCTGCGGTGTTAGCTTATAACGCCTTCGTGCGCCGCAACCGGATTTGGCTCGCAGAACTGGATAACTTCGCGCACGATTTATATTCGCTGGTGACACTGGGCGACAAAAATGTTCAATCTGCTAACAAGGAGTCGTAATGGCATTCGGCAGCTTCGATTCAAGCCGGCATCAGGGGCCGATGGCGGAAATCAATGTGGTTCCACTGGTGGACGTGATGCTGGTGCTGCTGGTGATTTTTATGATTACCGCGCCGCTGTTGACCAATTCGGTAAAGATTAACCTGCCCCGCGCCAGCAGCAGTCCGACAATCAGCAAACCGGAGCATATCGAACTTGCCATTCGGGAGAATGGCAGCTATTACTGGAACGGCAAGCTGGTCGATGAATCAACTATGCCGGCCCGTTTTAGCGCAGAAGCGGTGAAAAATCCGCTGACGGAGTTGCATATCAGCGCCGACCGGCAGGCTCACTACGAACTGGTCGCGAAGGCGATGTCTGCCGCTGCTAAAGCTGGCATAGTGCATATCGGCTTCATCACCGATCCGGGAAAATAAAACCGCCTAAAGCATCGCTATGCCGCGTTAAGGCCCGACAGTGATTCTTTGCACCGGTGAGAAGTCGCCATGCGCACTGCCGTTATCCCACCAGGTCGCGCGCTATTCGCGTATTTCCGACCAGCACGTGCCGCGATTAGTCTTGCGATTTCACCGACGGCGAGGAATAGAGACTGAAATAACCGCTGCGCCGGAGGCACTGAGACCGGCGCGGCAGGCGTGCGGCGGGAACTTTCAGGCCGCGTGAGTTCAGCTGGCACACTTACGTTCGCCAAGCCGTCAACGATGCGATGGTGCAAACCTACTGGCAGATCGGGCGTTTGATTGTCGAAGGCGAGCAAGGCGGCGAAGCCCGCGCAGGATATGGCAAACGTGTACTCGCCGAGCTGGCGAAACGCCTCTCGGCAGAATTCGGCAAGGGACTTTCTGTCACCAATCTGAAGTTGTTCCGCCAGTTTTATCTGGCTTTCCCAATAAGTCACACGCGGTGTGACCAATCCGGTCTGGGACGTTTAAGCTGGTCGCACTTCCGCAATTTGTTACGGGTGGGGGACATCAAGGCGCGTGACTGGTACGCAAATGAGGCAGCCGATCAAGGCTGGAGCGTGCGCGCGCTGATTGAAGTAAATCAGCCTAATGTCAAGGACGACGCATGAGCTTCCCGCGATATTCAGAATATAAAGACAGCGGCGTGGAGTGGCTCGTGCCGGGGCATTGGGAAATTAAGCCATTGAAAGCAATTGCATCATTCAATGACGAAGTCCTGCCAGAGTCGTTCAGTGCTGAAGAGGAAATCGAATACGTCGATATTGGCAGCGTGTCATTTACGGGTGACATCGAACGGATGGAAACATTGCTGTCTGTGAATGCGCCGTCACGAGCTCGCCGTAAAGCTCGGGATGGCGACGTGATTGCATCAATAGTTCGCACATGCTTGAAAGCAATCGCGCCTGTGGTCGCACCCCCTGCAAACATGATTGTCTCCACTGGCTTTGCTGTCATTCGTCCCGGCACAGGTTTAGTTCCTCACTTTGCTAGGTTCGCACTGCAAGCCAACTTCTTTGTGGATGCTGTTATTTCCCTTTCAACGGGTGTGAGCTATCCAGCGATCAACGCTTCAGAAATGGCAAGGATTGCGATCACGGTCCCATCATTCACTGAGTAAACCCAAATCGCCGCGTTCCTTGACCGCGAGACAGCGAAGATCGACGCGCTGGTATCCGAACAGCGGCGACTAATGGAACTGCTGAAAGAAAAGCGGCAGGCAGTCATCTCCCACGCTGTCACTAAGGGACTGAACCCCAACGCGCCGATGAAAGATTCCGGCATTGAATGGCTTGGTGAAATACCGGAACATTGGGAGGTCGGCCCTGTAAAGAGATTTTTTGTGTCACATAACCCGCGTCGTGTGCCGTTGAGCGGCGAAGAAAGAAGCGAGGGAAGGGCTTGTAGGTCGGGTTGAAACCCGACCCACGGAGAAGCGATGACCGATAACGATTTACGCAAGAGGCGCGTTTCACAGTCGGGTATGGTGTATCACATCATGGCGGTAACGCAGAACCGGATGCCTTACTTTGCATCGCTCGATAACGGGCGCAAGGTGGTGCAACAGTTGATGGCGTTGCAAGCGGGAGGCTGTGCGGAGACGCTTTGCTATGTTGTAATGCCGGATCATTTGCATTGGTTGATGGTGTTGCATAAGGGAAAATTATCCGAAGCTGTGCAGTTGTTAAAAGGGCGTTCGGCACATGCCATAGGGCGGGCAATTTGGCAGGCAAATTATTACGATCATGCAGTGCGGGAAGAGGAGGATTTGCGTAACATCGCGCGCTACATTGTGGGATGCGGTTCGGTTGGATGAGACGTTGTCGGGCTCATAGTCAGCTTTACAGTGCGGCTTATCGCATGGTTAAATGTACGTTCTAACATGTTTAATTAGGAGTACATCATGGCTCATATCAGCGCCAATGACTTGAAAACCAACGGGGTGGCTGCCATCGAAGCCATGCTGGCACAGCATACAGAAGCGATAGTATCGGTGCGCGGCAAAGATCGTTTTGTGGTCATGGAGTTAGCTCAATATAACTACCTGCGTGAATGCGAGCTGGAAGCCGCCTTAGCTGAAACCAAAGCGGACCTGGCGGCCGGGCGCTTCGTTCAAGAATCGGCAGAGGCGCATTTGGCAAGGATGGAAAAGCCGGCATGAGTTATGTGCTGGTTTTTACGGAATCCTATGATAGGCGGGCTTTGCGCTGGTTAAAGAAGCCTCCCGAACTGTGATCACAATATCTCAAAACCTTGCAACTGCTGGAAGCCAATCCATTTCACCCTTTGCTGCGCCTTCATGCCTTGAGCGGAAATTTGCAAGGCGTTCATTCAGTTTCGATCAAGCAGAAAAGCTTTATCCTGTCACCGAAGCTGGCAGCGGCAGCGTGCAGAAAAAAGAGCAGGCTTATATGGCGGAGATCATCGAAAAAGTGAACAGCCTGTTTGACGGCGAGCTGACCGATCAGGACAAGCTGGTCTATGTGAACACTGTTATCAAGGGGAAACTGCTGGCGTCGGCAAAGCTGAGGCAGCAAGCGAGCAACAACAGCCGTGAGCAATTCGCTAATTCGCCTGACCTTAAAACCGAGCTGATGAACGCCATTGCGCTGGATGCCCACGCGCTAATGAGTACGCAGGCGCTGAATTCCGCTGACATACAGAGCGGCATTAAAGACATCCTGCTCAATAACGCCGGGCTTTACGAGTCACTGCGGGCGCAGGCGGCATGATGCTTGTAACTATCCTGCCTGTGCTTGCTTTAATACTTGCTGCTCGTCAGTACATTTTATGAAAGGTTTATGTGATAACTCAACTTCAAGACCGCGCCGCAGGTGCACTGATGGGCGCTTTTATCGGTGATGCGCTAGCCCTAGGGCCGCATTGGTACTACGATCTGGCGGAGCAGCATCGTGATTATGGGGAGTGGATCACCGGCTATACCGACCCTTTGCCCGGGCGTTATCACGCGGGGCTCAAAGCTGGTCAGTCCTCACAGGCCGGCATCCTGTTGCAGCTCACCTTGCGCTCTCTTGTGACACAAGGTGGCTACGATGAAAGCGATTTTTGCCGGCGCATGGACGAGGATTTTCTGCCGCTGATCGACGGGGTGCCGATGAGCGGCCCGGGTGGCTATACCAGCCAGTCGATACGCGAGCTGTGGCGTCGTCGCGTTCTAGAGGGGAAGCCCTGGGGACAGACGGGCGGCAATGCGGACACCACGGAAGCGGCGGAGCGGATCATCGCGATTGCGGTGCGTTATGCGCTGGCACCGAAGATGCTGGCATCCGCTGTCACCCGCAACATTGTATTAAGCCAAACTGACGGCACGGTGCTTGCGATGAGCACGGCTTTTGCCGCCGTCTTGGGTATGCTGGTGGAGGGGCATAACCTGGATGAGGATATATCGCACAAGCTGATGGCCCGGGTGAAAAGCGGCGAGCTGCCGTTTCATGCCGTCACCAGCGGCAAACTGCAGGCACCCCTAGCCGGGCTTGCCGATGCCCCCGTTGCGGGACATTTTCCCTCCCCTGATGCGCTGTTGGGTCCTGCCAATATTGCACGTGCTGCCCGTGATCCGGATATCCGCATTGAGCCTGCCTGGAAGGTCTCGCTGGTATACGGCATGCCTTGTGCCGTGTATCACCAGTTCCCAGCCGCCTACTATCTGGCGGCGCGTTATCCCCTTGACTTTAAATCTGCGGTGCTGCATGCCGTGAATGGCGGCGGGCAAAACCAGGCGCGGGCGATTCTCACCGGCGCCCTGGCCGGTGCCTCTGCGGGCTTGTCCGGCATCCCGCAGCGCTTGCTGGACGGTCTGGAAAATTCAACCGAATTACTGCAACTGGCTAAAACGCTGGCAGCTCAAGTTGAGCTGAGCTGACATTATTTTCACCGGTATGGCAGCATGCGCTGCAAAATATTGTCGTGAGCGATATACTTGTGCCATAAGACGGCCAGCACATGCAGCACGATCAACGCCACCAGCAAGCTGGCAATCAGTTCATGTGCTTCCTTGAAAAGATGAGATAAGCTGGCATTCTCCTCAGTCCATTTGGGCAGAGCCAGGCCGAAAAACTTCACCCCGTATTTATTGAACGACGAGGACAAATAACCGCTCAGGGGTTGCAGTACCATGCAAGCATACAACAACCGGTGGCTCCAGGCTGCCGCCTGATGGATAAAGACTGGCAGGTCAGCAGCCAGTGGCGGTGCCGGATGTCTGCGGCGTATATATATGCGGCATATGATCAGTATCCCGGCGAGTATTCCGAGCGATTTATGCAGGTTGAAGAAATCAGCGCGATTCGGAAAGCCTTTCGGCAGGTCTGCCATGTAGTAACCTAAACCCAGCAGTCCGATTATCACTATGGCCATCAGCCAGTGCAGCACAATCGCCGGCAGTGTATATCTCTCGTGGTTGCTAAAAGTGCGTGTATTCATGAAGGAAAATCCTCTTTAAGATGGCAGGCAAGGTCAAGCGGCAGAGGGCGCGCTGTGACTGCGACTGAAGGCGGGTATTCTAGCAGGGGGATAGCGTTTTCTGCACAGAAAATGTAGTTAACGGCGGGAAAAATTCCCTGTTGTTCAGGGCGCACTAGCCGTATCATTGATCCCCTGTCTCCAATGCATTTTTACAGTGAATACCATGAAATATACCTGTTTTAAGCCTGTGCGATCAAAGCGCGCCATCCCGCTGGGCCTTTGCATGGCGCTGTGTTCAGCTACCGCACAGGCCGAGTTCGAGCTGCCTTCTATACTTGTCGTCGGCACGGCACCGCTGACCCTGATCGGTACACCGTTAAACGAGGTTCCGGCTAACGTGCAGATCGGCACCTCGAAACAAATTAACCAGCAGGAATCGCTTAATCTGGGCGAGTTTCTGGACAATAATCTGGGTTCGGTTAATTCCAGCAACAGCGTGGGGAATCCTTACCAGCTGGATGTTTCCTATCGCGGCTTTACGGCCTCGCCGGTTCTGGGCACGGCGATAGGTTTGTCGGTATTCATGGACGGGGTGCGCATCAACGAACCCTTTGGCGATATCGTCAACTGGGATCTGATTCCGACCAATGCCATTGCCAGTCTTAATTTGATGCCGGGATCAAATCCGTTGTTCGGGCTAAATACCTTAGGGGGCGCGATTGCGGTCAATACCAAGAACGGTGCGGATAATCCCGGCGTCAAGGCATCAGTTTCCGGCGGTTCATGGGGGCGGCGTGAGTTTGAGGCGGAGTATGGCGGACAGGATGCAGCGCATGATGTGGACTATTATTTTGCCACCACTCTCTTTCATGAGGATGGCTACCGCCAATACAGCAACAGTGATGTAGAACAGTTTTTCAGCAAGGCGCGCTGGCACGACAGCAATAACACGCTGGATTTCAGTATGGCGCTGGCCGACAATACCATGAATGGCACGTCCGTTTTGCCGTTGTCCATGCTGGGCAATCCCAGCGAGGCCTATACCGCGCCGGACTCTGTTAGCAACAAGAATGCGCTGATCGCCTTGAAAGGCTCGCATTTTCTTGCGGAGGATAAATTGCTGGAAGGCAATGTCTATTACCGTGCCAGTAACGCCGTCAATGCTAACAGCAACGCCTCGTGCGCCAATAGCGTCAACTCGCCGGAAAACTGCGTGGCAAACCAGAGTGCCGGTGATATGTCCGTGTCCAATGTGATTGCCTCCACCGCTCAGCGTGGTGCCGGGGCTGCCATTCAATTGAGTCTGCTAGGCGATCTGATAGGGCACAAGAATAGCTTCACCATCGGCACTTCGCTTGATGCCAGCAGCGTCAACTATGACAGCAGCACTTATGGCGCTAACCTGATCGGCAATTATGTTTACAATATTGGCCCCGTCAATGCGATCAATCCAGCCAATGTTTACAATCAGGGCGGGGTAAATCTCTCGACCAGGAGCACTTATTACGGTATTTATGCCACCGACAACTTCGCTATTGACCAGCGCTGGAATCTGACGCTGTCGGGTCGCTACAATTATGACATCGTCGATTTGTCGGGCGTCAACTATGACGGTCTGGGCGGTGAAAACAGCCTGAATGGCAATCACACTTTTCACCGTTTCAATCCTGCTGTCGGGCTGAATTTTAATCCGTCGAAAATGCTTACGCTTTACGGCGGCTATAACGAAGGAATGCGCGTACCGTCTCCGGTCGAATTGTCTTGTGCCAATCCTGCTATCCAGTGCGCGCTGCCGACCGGATTTGCGTCTGATCCCGATCTGAACATGATCGTGTCGAAAACCTGGGAAGGCGGCGCTCGCGGTCATTTTTCAGCAGAGACAGGCTGGAATATTGCGGTTTATAACACACTGAACCAGAATGACATCCAGTTTATTTCTAATCCGGTTAACAACGGCGCGACGGGATTCTTTCAGAATGTCGGTGAAACACGGCGCCGCGGACTGGAATTCGGCCTGTACGGGAAATTCGATAGTCTTACCCTCGCTGCAAATTATGGTTTGGTTGAGGCAACGTATCAATCAAGTTTTATGGAAGCGTCGTCGCAAAACAGCAGCGCAGACAGTAACGGCATGATTACGGTCAACAAGGGCGACAAGATTCCCGGCATTGCGCGGCAAACCCTGAAATTCAGGGCCGGCTATGACATTACGCCGGCATGGAGTATGGGCGGTAACCTGATCGTCAGCAGCGGTCAGTACGCGCACGGCGATGAAAATAATCAGGATGTTAATGGCCCGCTGGGTGGCTTTGCTGTGGTGAACCTGGACAGTCATTACAACATGACTCCAAGCTGGCAAACTTATGCCAAGGTAACGAACTTGTTTAACCGGAATTACAATACTTTTGGCATTCTTGGTCAAAATATGTACACAGCGCAAAGCGAGCTGGCCGTTACCCCTTCACTGCCCAGAGGAATCTGGATAGGGTTTACCTGTCAGTTCGGCGGCAAAAAGAACGCGTCGGCAGAGCTGGATTAACGTATTACCTGATCCGGGATTACGACTGTTCGATAATGCCGTTGCGCAGCGCCAGATGGACTAAGGCTGCCAGTGTCGATACCGCCAGTTTTTCCTTGATGTTGGTCTGGTTGTTGCAGATTGTTTTCAGGCTGAGATTCAATCTGCCGGCACAGTCGGCAGGCGAACTGCCTTGAGCTAGCAGGCGGAGTATTTCAAATTCCCGTAAGTTTAAGGTGGCGAGCAGCGCAGCTTCACTGCCACGCTTGAGCAGCACAGGTGAAATATTCTCGCTCAGATAGCGCTGCCCGTCATGTACAGCCCGCACAGCTGTCACCAGGCTTTCAGGCACGGCGTTTTTACTGACGAAACCGGCAGCTCCGCCGTCGAGCGCGCGCCTGACCAGTTCGAGTGCATCATACATGCTGAAAATGATGACCTGAGCGGGATTCTCGTGAGTCAGTATCTTTCGCATCAACTCCAGACCACCTGTTCCGGGCAGCGACAAATCGCTGATGCAGACATCAGGCGCACAGGCCAAAAAAGCCGTAAAGCCAGTCTCCGCATCACCTGCCTGCGCCACTACACATATATCTCCGGCCTGTTCCAGCAGATGCTTAAAACCTATGCGGACGATGGGATGGTCGTCGACCAGCAGCACTCGAATCATCTTTGTTCAGGGTTTAGTCTTCAAGGTTCAGGGGGAGTTCGACGGCAATATGCAGGCCGCTGCCGGGCAGGCTGGAAAATGTAATCTTACCTTGCAAGGCCGCAACTCTCTCGCGCATGCCGAGCAGTCCGAAGCCCGGGTGGCTGTCCTCCGGATTTATCATGCCGCGGCCATCATCTTGAATATTCAGCTTTAAATCAGCACCTTTGTGCAGTATTATCCTGACTTGCGTAGCGCATGCGTGACGAGTCACGTTGGTAAGCGCTTCCTGAACCAGCCGGAAAATGGCGATCGAGGTTGATTCGTCGAACTTCGCATCCGCAGGATGGGTGAGCAGGCCGCAGGCAATACCTGTCTGCTCCTCCCACCTCTCGCATAACTCCTGCAGTGCGGATTCAAGTCCCAAGGCGTCCAGCATAGGCGGGCGTAAGCGCTGCAGCAGTTCCCGCACGATGGCCGACAAGGTTTCCGCAGCAACAGCGATGCACCTTGCACTGGCATGCACCTTGTCATCGACCGTTGCATGAAGAATGTAACTGGCTTCGGCACGCAAGGCCGTACAGTTTTGTCCGAATTCATCGTGCAACTCGCGGGCCAGCGCGCGACGCTCGCTTTCCTGTATCTGTGTCAGGCGTCGCGACAGATCGCGGTTCTGCCTGAGCAATTCGCACGCATGGGCTTGAGCGTGAATTCTGTGCGCCAACTCGCGGCGGGCATCCTGGGTGCGGCGGTAGGCCAGCACACACAGGCTAACCGAGAGCAGTAGCAAGGTCAGTGGTAACTCGTCGAGTTGCCAGTGTTCATAATGGGCGGTTAATCCCGCCAGTTTTTCAGACAATTCGATGTGCGTGGCTATGGCGTAGTAACCCGCTACGCACACGGCGATGAGCCACCATTGCTTAACGTGAAACTTGTGCAGCGATGAAGCGTACTTTTCGTCCGCAAGCGGGAGGGAGGTGCGGGAGGCGAGGTTTAAATCCACTTCATTACCCTGCGGTATTTGCCGAAGTCGTTTTGAATTGCACGGGCACTTCATCCGCCGGCAAGCACTTGCGCGTCAAAAATCGCTTCCCGCTGCCCGCTTCAAGCGAATCCACTGTTCCGTCTGCATCGTTCGCATCGACCACGTCGATGATGAATTTAGCACTCTGCCAGAATTCAAACTGTTGGTGTTCGACGTAAAAAGGGGTCCCGTCAAGGTTGCCCAGGTAGACTTCGGTATTGTCGGTGATAAATTCGACCACTGAGCAACACTGCGGCGAGTGGCCGTCACAGCAACTGCCTGACTGAAAAAACAGCAAGGGTCCGTGCTTCTTCCGCAGCGTCGCAAGCAGTGCTCTCGCATTGGCTGTGGCGATAACGCGACAAATAAGATTTACTGCCATAGTTCCCTCAAAATAAAAAAACGCATTACTAAAATATACTCAGTGAATGAATGCCTGCCGGTTAATCACTCTCAAATATTTGACGCGATGATAGGGATGTGACGGGCGCGTTTTTTTTGCAGCATCAAGGGCGCACATTTCTCGTCGCTTTCGTAAATCACCACACAATCCATGCACTGGAAGCATTCATCGTATTGAATTTCCCCCGACCGGGCTATCGCCTGATAATCGCAAGCATAACGGCAAGTTTGGCAGGGCTTGCCGCACGCTTCCCGGCGCGGAATCCAGTTTAATATTTTGAAGCGCCCCAGCAGGGCAAGACTGGCACCGAACGGGCATAAAAAACGGCAGAAAAACTTGTAAATAAACAGATTGGCAACCAGCAAACCCAGCGCGTACAGCACAAAGGGCCAGGATCGGATGAAATTGAGCGTGATGGCTGTTTTGAAAGGCTCAACTTCGACCAGCAGATCGGTGATGTGCGATGAAAACAGCGCACTGACCAGGATGACTGCCAGCACGATGTATTTAATCCATTTCATCCGATTAACCGTTTCAGGTTTGAAGCGAATTTGCGGGATTTTAAAATGCTGGCCGATCTTGGCGGTGAATTCCTGTAATGCGCCAAAGGGACATAACCAGCCGCAAAATGTGCCGCGTCCCCACAGCAGTAATGAAATACACACAAACACAATCAAAATCAGGGTGATTGGATCGTATAGAAAATAGCCCAGGCTGCGCCAGGCAAGCAAGGCCTGCAATACACCGGTCAAATTAACGATCGACAGTTGGCCTTGCGCATACCAGCCGATGAAGAGCAGGGTGAACAAAAGATAAACATTTCTGAATACGACAAAACGTCGCTGCACTGCGACTAGCTTTTTCTGCAAAGCGAGGGCTGTCGACAGGATCGCCAGTGCCAGAGTAAGCACGATAATCTCAACGCGTTTGTCATACCAGATACCGAACCAGGCTTTATGCTCGCCTTCCGGTATGCTATAAAAGCGGGCAGGAATCTTGTAGTCAAATGTAAAATCCCGGGCGATTTTTTCCGGAAGGATGACCCCTTTATAACGCGTCACCTGCATGACAAAATCCAGCGGCAAAGAGGGATCCAGTCCCGCCTCGCTGCTGATTTTGAAGGCGGTCACCACCTGCATTCCGAGGTTGTCTTTCAATTCCAGTTCCAGGTTCAAATCGCGCATTTCGATCGGCAGTTTGTCCTGTTTAAGGATAATCCGCTCTGAAGTGCCGCCGCGCACGAAGTCATCACTGATCAGACTGTAGCGCCCTTTGGTGAGGAAAAGAATTGCCTGCTCACCGGGATTCAGTCTGTTTTGCAATTTGCTCCAGCTCGCGGCGCTTAACAGATTGCGACCAATGCCGGGAACCGACACATAAGCTGCGTACAGTTCAATGAAGTTGTCTTGCGGGTGTGCGAGCGCCTCGGTATCCAGTCCGCGGCCTGGGGTGTCGCTGAAACTGGCTTCCAGCTCCGAATTGTTCAGTTTATAGTGCTTAATCAGATCGTCAGAAATCAGCTGGCCGACGCTGAGTGGTTCGAACTGATCTGTTTTGATCCTGGCCATCAGTTCAGGATCGCGCCCTTCGGCAAACCCTAATTTCTTGCGCGCCACTCTGAGCGCTGAAGACAGGATGGTCTGGTTGATGATGTGCACCGAGGCGGTGGCTTTGCTGACGCCATCGAGCTGAGCCGTTTCAGTCGAGTTGTTCTTGCTGCCGTTGGAGCCTGTCAAGATCCTCATGTTTTGTTTGAGCGACAGGCCTTTGTACTGGCTGATAAAGGCCAGTAGCGGGGCTTCGCCTAATCCGTCGACAAATACGGGTTCATGCTGCGAGAGGACTTTCAGATCGAGAAAATTGCCTTTCGGGTCGAGTGTAATCAGCAGGTTCAGCGGCACGCCTGCAAAACCCGGAATGGGTGCCATGTCAATGGATTCAAAGACGTAGCCTACCAGTCTGTTGGAGGTGGCATCCTGTTGATAGATAGGCCATACCGGCAGCGGCGTGTCCTTTTCGCCGACAATATAAGGGGTGGGATAGCGCTTTATCAGTTCAGCCCGGGTCATTATGCCTGCCAGCGACGTATCAAAAAGGCAGCAGCACAACAGGAGCAAGCAGATTCGCAGCCAGGATACCTTAGTTAAAGCTTGTTTTTTCATTGTGTCCGCCTTGCTTCGTGCTGAGCTTAGATATTAAATGTAGTCGTTAAATTGCAACACGGGCATGCTTTCCGGTACAGATCGACGCCTGACGCGAATGTGTCGGCGTAAAACCGGCTTATCAAATTTTAGCCGGGTGCTTTTGCCCGTGAGGTAAAGTGTTGCCGCCGATACAATTAACTGAATTAGTCAGATTGATCGCCGTGATTACATTAGCATTATCTGTGCCAGATTACGATCTGACCGCTGCGCCGCCTGTGGTGTATAGTGATGCCCGGTTGAATGACCCGTGCTTTGTCACGGAACAGAGCATTTGTTCCATATTGTGACACTCAATGATTGCGCCTGATTGAAAGTAGGGAGGCACGGACTCATCAGGCTGGCAGGCAAGCGCTAAACACAGTACCATCGGGCTCCTTTTTTTCAGCACATTAAGGCCGTTTGTGCCGTTGCTTAAGGTTGGCAGGGTAAGTCAAATAATATGTGGCATGGAGTTTGCTTTATTGTTAGCACTGCTAGTGCAATTAAGATTAGTACCATTTCGGATTAACAAAGGGAGGATAGTATGAATAAAAAGCTTATTATGGTCGCACTGTTGAGCGCATTTGCGGGGAGTGCTGCAAACGCGGCAGTGACCGATGCGATGATCGCGAA
>CAIWRI010000104.1 GCA_903915035.1 uncultured Nitrosomonadales bacterium
GAATGAACATGTCCGTGCAATAACAGCTTTTCTTTTCCTCGCACCGGGCGATGTTCTAAATACCTCAAATCATGAGCTGACAAGCTGGAGCGTTCATTTTCGGGCGGTGCATAAGGAAAGTGTGAGAGAAGCACAAGCCCGACACCGGGCAGGCCAATCTCAAGTCGCAGGTGAATTTCGCTAAATCCTGCCTGCAATGCACTTTCTCGCGCTTCCTTCTTCTTTTGTTGATCAGTACCAGCCAAATTCTTGAAAAATGAATCATGGTTTCCAGCAATGAGGATTTTTTCACCGTTCAGGAACGGCAAAATATCGAGAGTGCTCTGCAGCTTCATCGAAAAGTCGCCCATATAATAAACCAGATCGCCCGCCTTAACGGTTGCGTTCCACTGGTCTACCAGATAATCGTCCATCTGGTCGATAGATGAAAACTTGCTGCCGTGCTTATTCCGGCGCTTCTCCGATTCGTGCTTGAGAATGTTGGCGTGGCCGAAATGGTGATCGGCGGTAAAGAAACGATTTTGGCTCACAGTAATTCCGCTTCAATTAACCGCAACGCCTCCAAACCCCCCATTGCCAATGACACACCTTTTTTTTCGGGATTCAACCAATAGTGCTGCGGATTGATGCGGATCATTGTGCCGCGCTGCCGCTCACCCAAATTTCTGATAGTTGGAATATTTTTACCCACACCGATTTCGATGATAACAAGTTTGCTTACGCCTACTAGCCAATCTTTCAGACGCATCTGCTGACGCTCTGTCATACGGTCATCCCACCCCCAGTCAGCGAACATGAGAATGTTCGGGCGGGCGAGGCTGCCGCATATTGGGCAGCGCGGCAGTTCTGAAATTAAGCGGCAATGTTCCTCATCCACTTTTGGGATAAATGGCTCTGCCGACCAAGTTTCACAGTTGCCATCCATACATCGCATTCGATGAATGGAGCCATGTACTTCGTAAATACGATTTTCGGAAAATCCAGCCTTTTGAAAATGTCCATCCACATTGCTGGTGGCGACGAAAGCGCCATGCGGTAGTTTTTCCGCAATTTCCCGCAGGATGCGGAAACCGTCATTCGGCACGGTTTTTCGATACAGGTTCAGCCGATGTCCGTAGAAGCCCCAAGCCAATATCGGGTCTGCCATGAATGCTTGCGGGCAAGCAATACTCTGGAAATCAATGTTGAGTTTGCCCAGCGCAGGATAAGCGCTCCAGAATCCTTCGCTGCCCCTAAAATCCGGCAAGCCTGAATCCACGCCTATACCCGCACCGGCGGTAATGAGCAATCCATCTGCTTCACGCAGTGCTTGTGCGGCTTGTTGTATTTGTTCTGTTATAGATTTGTCGGTGTTCATGGTGTCTGTGTCATTCCGATTGAAGCTGGAGGTACGCGTTTAGTTAAAGCCTGGTGGGCGTGCTCTGGGCACAATGTGGCAATGCAACCTTCGGTGACAAACTCACCGGGCTTGCCACACTGCTCGCAGATTTGTAATGACCGATCCAAAGCCGCAACCCTAAGTTCGCTGATACGTTCATTTACCTCTGTAAGTCTATTTATCGCAAATACAACAAAGCGAAGTGAACCCATCTTTTCCTTCACCTGCCTGCACAATGGCCATTCTGGTGAATC
>CAIWRI010000105.1 GCA_903915035.1 uncultured Nitrosomonadales bacterium
ACCCACGAACCAACAAGACCCGACAGAAAAGCGATGATAACGATAAGGGCTATTTGTTTGGAATTCATGACGAGCGCGCCTTTAAAGTGGAGCGGGTGAAGGGAATCGAACCCTCGTCGTAAGTTTGGAAAACTTCTGCTCTACCATTGAGCTACACCCGCAAGATTTCCGTTCAAACAACGCTATCAAACCCAAGCATGGATTTAACCTAAATTTTGGTGGAGGGGGAAGGATTCGAACCTTCGTACTCAGAGAGGGCAGATTTACAGTCTGCTGCCTTTAACCACTCGGCCACCCCTCCAAAACTGGAGCAGCATTATGCTAATATTTGCATCACAAGTCAAGACTATTTTTGCTTATTTTTAATTTATTTATGTTCTGTACAATGCAGATTGCGCATGTGCCTGCAATCCTTCGCCTAAAGCCAGCGTTGCAGCGATCTTCCCCAAAGTTTTCGCGCCCGGCTCAGAGACCTGAATCAGGCTGCTGCGTTTCTGAAAATCGTAAACCCCAAGCGGTGATGAAAATCGTGCGGTACCTGAAGTCGGTAACACATGATTAGGCCCTGCACAATAATCTCCCAGCGCCTCAGAAGTATGACGCCCCATAAAAATTGCCCCTGCATGCTTCAACCTTGGCAACCAGATTTGCGGTTCGGCCACAGACAACTCCAGATGTTCAGGTGCAATCCTGTTACTAATCGCACAGGCTTCGTCCATGCTTGCGACGTGAATCAAGGCACCACGATTCTCCAGTGCCGTCCTGATGATTTCCCGACGCGGCATCTGTTTCAGCAGTCGGTCAGCACTGGTGGCCACCGCCTTAATAAAATCAGCATCCGGCGAGAGCAAAATGGCCTGCGCTAATTCATCATGTTCCGCCTGTGAGAACAGATCCATTGCGATCCAGTCCGGATCAGTCAGTCCATCGCAAATGACCAGTATTTCTGACGGACCTGCAATCATGTCGATACCGCACACACCGAACACACGACGTTTTGCAGCAGCGACATAGGCATTACCGGGCCCGACTATTTTATCGACCTTAGGTATCGTCGCGGTACCGTAAGCCAAGGCAGCTACCGCCTGCGCCCCGCCTATGGTAAATACACGATCCACACCCGCCAGATAGGCTGCCGCAAGCACCAGTTGATTTTTAACACCGTCCGGGGTTGGCACTACCATGATCAACTCAGCAACCCCCGCCACTTTAGCAGGTAAGGCATTCATCAGCACAGAAGAAGGATAAGCGGCTTTACCGCCGGGCACATATAGCCCCACCCGATCCAGCGGCGTGACCTGCTGCCCCAGCAGAGTGCCCTCGGCATCATGATAATGCCAGGATGCCTGCTTCTGTTTTTGATGATACTCAGTTACTCGCGCGGCTGCCTCTTCCAGAGCCCTGCGCTGCGCTGCTGGCAAGGCTTCAAAAGCTGCGTGCAATTCTGCTTTTGGCAATTCCAACCGTTTCGCACAAACCAGTGTCAGGCGATCGAAGCGTGCCGTATAGTCCAGCACCGCCTCATCACCGCGCACGCGCACGTCCGCCAGAATCGCAGCGACGGTGGCTTCCAGCTTTTCATCTGCGGTTTCTTCAAAAGCCAGCAAGGCAGTTAGTTCTTCATTGAAAGCTTCGTCTTTGCTTGATAATTGTCTGATTTTCATTTTATGAACTAATTTTATTACATGCTCCATTTTAAATGATAACGGCCTACCCTTGAAAGCTTTTACAAAATTCGGGAACTCGTTCTCATCCACAAACGTAACAATTTGATTTTATTGTATAAAATTTGATTTTGCAGTGGAAAAACCCGGTGAAAATGGGTATAATTACTCTCAAACCATTGATTATAAACAATAAACAAAACCACTAAGGGTTCCAAAATGCGCACAAAACGCACGCACCAGATGAGTATATACGAAGCCTTTTCAAAACACGAAATTGGCCGGGAATTGAAAGCGGTGTCCGATTGGTTGGACGGTAAGCGTCCAGCCGTTCCATCTTGAAGTCGTTGGCGAAAGCTAGGAGCATAGTGTCCACTTAACTTTGGTGGACACTATCATGAGCACATCACTTTCAATTCGCCGTCGGCGGCATACACTTGAATTCAAACAAGGGCTAGTGGCACTTTGCCAGCCGGGAACATCCGTTTCGG
>CAIWRI010000106.1 GCA_903915035.1 uncultured Nitrosomonadales bacterium
CGTCAAGCCGCAAAATTGAGTCTACTTTAACCAAAACAGCCTGATCAATGAAAAATATCATTAAATACTAATTTAGCGCCCGCGCACAATTCGCGTGTTTATGGATGAGAACTAACTACAGGCAGTACAAAATCATGATTGCGCAGGCATCACCCAAAATCTAAGTAGCAGTGCTGCCGACAGCGCACATGCTGCAGAAAAGCCGAAGGCTGCAAACGAATTGATGGACTGCCACAACCAGCCGAACAGTATGGAAGCCGGCAGCAGCATGAAACCCGCAACCAGATTGAACCAGCCGTAAGCGGTGCCCAACTGCTCGCGCGGAGCCAGGTCGGCGACCAGTGCTTTTTCGGCGCCTTCTGTTGCGGCGAGAAACAGACCGTAAAAAGCGAACAGCGGCCACAGTAACAAAGTGTGAAAACCATTGATGCCCAGTAGAAGGTAGAACAAACCATAGGTCAGCCAGCCAGCGAGTATCAGCCTGGTTCGTCCGTGCCGGTCAGACAGTGCGGACAGCGGTACGGAAAACAGCATGGCCACCCCCGAGACCAGTGCCCAGAGCAGCGGTACTTGATAATCGGCTAGCCCCAGTTCCTTTGCACGCAGCAGCAGGAACATGTTCGACGAATTGCCCAGCGTGAATAGCGCCATCACCAGCAGGTATCGCTTGTAAACCGATGGAAAACCAGCCATCTTCAATGAAAAGGGCGGGGCTTTGACTACCGGAACCACTGACGCTTCCCTGATGGACAAGGCCAGTGCAATAGTGATGATGCCCGGTACGACAGACCACAGGAAGACGTTTTTGAGTGGCACCCCACGCGATAATAGCCAGGCGGCCAGCAGCGGCCCGATCACCGCGCCCGCATTATCCATCGCGCGATGCAGGCCAAACGCCAGGCCTCGCTGCTCATTATTCACCGCGCCGGCTAGCAGCGCATCGCGAGGAGAGGTGCGCAGTCCTTTGCCTGCCCGGTCAGCGAAGCGCAGTGCCATCACTATCGGCCAGCTCGTCACCAGATAAAATAAGGGACGCGACAATGCAGCCAGTCCATAGCCTCCGGCCACCCAGCCTTTGGCGTGCCATCGCTTGTCCATCAGTACGCCCGAAAATAGCTTCAACAAGCTGGCAGTAGCTTCCGCCACTCCTTCAATCAGTCCGAGCGCGTGCGGCCCTGCCATCAGCACAGAGCTCAGGAATAGCGGCATCAGCGGGTAAATCAGTTCGCTGGTAGAGTCGTTGAACAAACTCACCAGTCCGAGCAGCCAGACGGTACGGGGTAGCGACAATATTGCTTTAAGCATTGTATTGTTCAGCTGATTGTTATGGTTCGAACGGGTACCGGTATAGTGGAAACATTACCACAAAGCAGCATAGGACTTGTGCAGAGTTGACACTTATCGTATTCGCCGCTGTCTGTTAAAGAACACTGCTCTGCAAGCAACTTAATTTCACGATGGTCGCCGATAGTGTTATACCCGCGTCACAAATTACGGATAAAATCAGTTTGAGCCTAATCCTCGGCTAATTATTCATGGCTGAAATGTATTTACTCTGTACATAATGTGAACTTGCATCAGATGCATTTGGCAGTGCTCAGGTATAACAGGATACGCCTTTTAATTTTATGGATATGAAAAAATACATTCCCTTACTCATTGCTGCGAGCCTAGCCGGGTGTGCCACCTATCAGCCCTCGCCGCTCAAAACGCGTGCAAATGCCACCAGAGATATTTCGCATATCGTCGTTAATGCAGCAGATATACCATTACCTGACCTTGCAACTCACCGGTTTGATCCTAGCGATGGACTGGACATGACAGAAGTGGCGATGCTGGCTGTTGCGAATAATCCGCAACTCAAACTTGCCCGGGATGATGCAGGGATCAGCCACGCGCAGGCATTTGCTGCCGGTTTGCTGCCTGACCCGCAACTGGGTATCAGTCGTGAGACACCTAGCAATGGTGGTCCTGGCAGCACCAGCGCATTTAATCTAGGCCTCAGTTATGACGTGAATGGATTACTGACACATTCAGCCGGTAAGCGCGCAGCGCAGGCAGTGGTACAGCAGGTCGATCTCAATCTGTTATGGCAGGAATGGCAGATCGTCAGCGGGGCGCGACTGTTATTTGTGCGCAATCTGTCACAACAAGCACTGCTGGATATTTTGCAGCAGGAACATGCGCTGCTGGCTGCGCGTTATGCCGCAATGAGACAGGCAGTCGGATCAGGAGAAGTCACGCTGGATGCGGTGAATGTGGATCTGGCAGCATTGCAAACGATGCAAACCTCAACCAATGATTTATCGCGCCAGATCAATACCAACCGGCACGCACTTAACGAACTGCTGGGGTTGGCGTCCGACACACAGTTATTGCTGGTGGGTGATGCAGATATCCCGCCATTGGATGAGGACACAATACGTGCAAGCATCTCGCATCTGGCTGAACGGCGTCCTGATCTGCGTGCACTGGAATATGGTTATGCAAGCCAGGAGCAGCGCGTGCGCATGTCGATACTGGCACAGTTTCCGGTACTCAATGTCGGTTTGACGCGCGCCCGTGACACCTCTGGTCTGTATACACAAGGGGTGGGTATGACGTTAAGTTTGCCGGTTTTTAATGGCAATCGCGGCAATATTGCGATCGAGCAGGCTACCCGGCAAAAACTGCATGACGAATATCAGTTGCGCCTCAATAGTACGACGAATGAAATTACCCGGATTTTGCAGGATCAACAGTTGCTCGAAGCGCAATTATACAATACAAAGCAAGGAGAGGCAGCGATGGGCGTCGCTTCTGACAACGCTCAGCACGCCTTTGCCCTTGGCAATATAGACAGTCTGATTTATACCAGTCTGCGCAATGCCCGTCTTGCAAAACAGGCTGAAGCGATCCTCATCAAACAAACGATACTGGAACAGCGTGTGGCGCTGTTAACGTTACTGGGTGGTGAGTTGCCTGAAGTTGCGCCTATCAAAAACAAGGAATAATGATGAAAATACTGTTTACACTGCTGTCCCTGATCCTCATGTTCCCTGTATTTGCTTTGCCCGAAGCGGAACCCAGCGTGCTGATTCAAACCGTTTCACTGCAAAAACAGCCGATTGGAGAAAAAATCACGGCCTACGGCAGCATCATGCCTGCTATGGGTGCGACAGAAAACATCAGTTTCCCGCGCGCGGGGCAAATTGCTCACTTGTATGTACTGGCAGGGCAAGTGGTTAAAAGGGGCCAGCCCTTGCTGGAATTTGCTACCGACCCGAATGCGGAGGTACTTTATCGCCAGGCTGAGACAACACTGGTTTTTGCGCGCAGTGAATTGACGCGTACCCTAGATATGACGGCTCGTCAGCTTGCCACACAGTCGCAACTTGCCTCAGCACGCAAGGCATTACAGGATGCACAGGCAAACCTTGCCGCGCAAACCGGCATCGGCGCAGGAACGCAAACCCAACGGATCAACGCATCGTTTGATGGCGTGGTCTCACAGTTGTCTGCACAACAAGGTGATCGCCTGCTGCCAGGGGCTTTAATCCTGCAACTGGCAAAAGTTGGCAAGTTGCGCGCCACGCTGGGAGTCGAACCGGAAGACATTGGCCGTTTGCGGCCAGGTATGCAAGTCGAGATTAATTCCGTGTTTGCGCATCAACCCGCCGTGGCCTCCAGATTATTGCAAATTCACGGCGTCATCAACCCGCTTACGCGTCTGGTGGATGTAGATGTCCAGTTGCCGGACACTACAGGCAGCCTGTTACCCGGTATGCAAATACGCGGCACGATTATGCTGGATAACAAGGAATCCCGGGTGGTGCCGCGCGCCGCCGTGCTGCGCGATGAACAAGGCAGTTTTCTGTATCAGATACGTGCGCATCATGCTGTGCGTGTGCCGGTGACAGCGGGGATCGAAAGTGGCAATAATGTCGCAGTCAGCGGTGCGCTCGACAGCAAACGCTCCGTGGTGGTGTCCGGCAATTATGAGTTGCAGGACGGCATGCTGGTACGAGAGGCCAAACCGTGAATCTGTCCAGCTGGATGCAGACGCATCGCCGTTCCATCCTGTTTTTCCTGCTGATGCTGGCGGTTGCGGGCCTATTCGCCGCATTCAAACTGCCTGTCGCATTGTTCCCCAATGTGGACTTTCCACGCGTGGTTGTCATGCTGGATGCCGGTGACCGGCCTGCCGAGCAGATGGAAATCCAAGTCACCATGCTAGCAGAAGAAGCGATACGGCGCGTACCGGGCGTACAAAATGTGCGTTCCACCACCAGTCGTGGTTCCGCAGAAATGTCAGTCAATTTTGCCTGGGGCAGCGACATGCCACTGGCTGCCACCGAAATCAGCCAGGCGGTGGCACAACTTCTGCCGCAATTGCCTGCAGGCACGCAGATGTCAGTCAAACGCATGGATCCGACCGTGTTTCCGATTGTGGCTTACAGCCTGACCTCTGATACCCAGTCATTGACTCAGCTCTACGACCTGGGGCAATATCAGCTGCGTCCGCTGTTGTCTGGTGTAGAAGGAGTAGCGCGCATACAGGTTATCGGCGGCGCACAGGAAGAATTTCAGGTGATGGTCAATCCCGGACGTTTGCAGTCTTACGGCCTAGCGATGTCCGACGTGTCAAAAGCATTGGCTGCCGCCAATGTCGTCACGGCGGTGGGGCGACTGGAAGATCATTACAAACTCTACCTTGGTATCGCAGATACCCGCTTAAAAAATATCGAGGACGTGCGGCAGACCGTACTCAGAAGCGGCAGCAATGGCCTAGTTCGTCTGGAGGATGTAGCCCAGGTCAGGCGCAGCACTGTGCCACAGTGGCTGCGCGTGACCGCGGACGGGCATGATGCAGTACTGGTACAGGTCTATCAGCAGCCCGGCAGCAACAGTGTACAGATTGCCGGCAATATCAAGGCCAAACTGGACGGCTACCGCAAGCAATTACCCAGGGGCGTCAAACTTGCCAACTGGTATGATCAAAGCCGGCTGGTGGTTGATTCTGCCGCCAGCGTGCGGGATGCGATTCTGATCGGCATAGGCCTGGCGGCCCTGGTGTTGCTGGCTTTTCTGCGCAATCTGAAAATCATGCTGATCGCCATTGTGGTGGTTCCTGCCGTGCTTGCCGCCACGGTGGTATTGCTGGATGTATTCCACATGAGTTTCAATATCATGACGCTGGGCGGCATGGCCGCTGCGGTGGGCTTGATCATTGATGACGCAATCGTGATGGTCGAGCATATCGTACGTCGTTTGCGCGATGCACCTGCAGAGCACCACGGGCAAGTTTTGAGCGCCGCAGGCGAATTTTTACGCCCGCTGACCGCTTCCTCTGCCTCTACGGTGATTATCTTCGTGCCGCTGGCTTTTCTCGATGGCGTGACAGGCGCATTCTTCCGCGCCTTGTCGCTAACCATGGCCGCTGCGCTGATCATCTCCTTTTTAGTGACTGCGCTGGCCGTACCGATACTGGCAGATCATCTACTCAATGAAAAAGATGCCAATCAGAAGGAAGGCGGTCGTTTCAGCGATTGGCTGCATGTCAAATATGACGCATTGATGCGCCGTCTGCTGGCCAAACCGCTACTGCTGCTGATCGGGGTTATACCTTTGCTGGCACTGGGCTGGGTTGCCTGGCATCAGGTAGGCTCAGGCTTTATGCCAACCATGGATGAGGGTGGCTTTATCCTGGATTACCGCTCTGAACCCGGCACCTCGCTGACTGAAACCGACCGGCTGCTGCGCCAGGTGGAAACCATCATTCGTGCCAATCCGAATGTCGACACTTATTCGCGCCGCACCGGCACGCAGCTGGGTGGCGGGCTGACCGAGGCAAATCAGGGCGATTTCTTTATTCGCCTCAAACCTGCACCACGCGCGCCGATTGAAGAAGTCATGAATCAGATACGCAACCAGGTAACGCTGCAAGTGCCGGGACTGGATATTGAAACCGCACAACTGATGGAAGACCTGATCGGCGATTTGACTGCCGTACCTCAGCCTATCGAGGTAAAGCTGTTTTCTGATGACATGACCGTACTCACCTCGCTGGCGGAAAAAACCGCTGCAAATCTGGCCAAAATCCAGGGTGTGGTGGAAATTCGCAACGGCATCAATCCGGCAGGAGATGCGCTGAACATCGTGGTTGACCGTGTACAGGCCTCTCTTGAAGGGGTTGACCCCGAATCCGTCACGCTGATGATACAGGATGCACTGACAGGACAAGTCACCACACAGATTCGCGAAGGCATTAAGATGACCGGCGTGCGCGTATGGCTGCCCAAAACGCTACGCAGCAGCGAAAATGAGTTGGGACAGCTGCTGTTACGCGCCCCCGACGGACATTTTTTCCCGTTGAAGCGCGTGGCATCATTCAATACCGTTTCAGGCCAGCCGCAAATCAGCCGGGAAAATTTCAAACGCATGGTTGCGGTAACCGCGCGCATCAGCGGGCGCGACATGGGATCCGTGATGCGGGATGTCAAACAGACTTTGGATACGCCAGGCATGTTGCCGACTGGCGTTTACTATGAACTGGGCGGACTCTACCAGCAGCAGCAAATCGCCTTCCAGGGCATGATGATGGTGTTCGCTTCATCAGTTGCGCTGGTATTTCTGCTGTTGCTGTTTATCTATGAACGCTTCAAGGTGGCAACGGTGATTTTGCTGATGCCTTTATTATCCTTGTCGGCTGTATTTGTCGGCTTGTGGATAACCGGTATTGAGTTGAATATCTCGGCCATGATGGGCATGACGATGATCGTCGGTATCGTCACGGAAGTTGCGATATTTTATTTTTCCGAATATTTCAGTCTGCCGTCCAAGAACAACTTCGCCGAGGCCTTGATCGAAGCCGGAGTCAACCGGATGCGGCCGATTATCATGACGACACTGGCAGCCATTCTGACCTTGCTGCCCCTGGCGCTGGCCATCGGCCAGGGTTCAGCCATGCAACAGCCGCTGGCAATCGCCATCATCGCAGGTCTGATATTGCAACTGCCGCTGGTATTGCTGGTTATGCCTGTGTTGTACAGCGTGTTTGAAAAAAACAGAGCCGAGAATAATTAATCTTTGGACTAATGCTGTGCTAATTCAGGGTGCGTAAAGTGATCATCACGGTAGAAGGTTAATGACCGAAATTCAATCAACTTTAAAAGGAATCCCACCATGAAACAACCACTCAACACAAACTACAAAAAAACGTCCCAGCCTTGCTGGCGATCACGGTGAGCGCTTTTGCCATCAATGCATCAGCTTACAGCGGTGAGAAACTGGCCGGAGAAGCCAAAATCAGCATGGACGAGGCGCGCGCAATTGCCCTCAAGGTACATCCGGTAAAATTACCGATGAAGAGCTGAAGAAAGACGGCGGTGGTAGCGGCCTGCGCTATTCTTTCGATATCCGGCACGGCAAAGTAACTCAGAAAGTCGGTGTGGATGCGCAAACCGGCCAGGTACTTGAAAACAAGCCAGAAGGAAAAAATCCGGACGAGTTTTTAGTAATTGAAACCAACTCTTGAAGGCGGTTGCTTGTTTTTGTAATTGAAGCTCAAATAGTCAGCAAATGTCATGCTGGATTTTCGGGCTAATAGACGAAGCGCTCATGCAAGGATTCAAGATTGAGTTCCTGCAAGATGTACTCCAGACGTGATTTTGCATCCTTGCGGGGCTGGCCGGTGAGGCGGGCGATGATCAGTTCATTTTTCATTGAATGTTCCCAGCCTACCAGTTCCGTCACGGTGACCTGATAGCCGCGTGATTCCAGCAGCAGGCAACGCAATACATTGGTCAAATGGCTACCGAATTCACGGGCATGAATCGGATGACGCCAGATTTCCGATAAGGGAGTTTTGCCAAACGACTGGTTTTTGTGCTTGTTCAATACGGCAGCCACTTCAGCCTGGCAGCAGGGAACCAGTACAATGACGCGCGATTTTTTATGCAACGCGAATTTAATCGCGTCATCAGTGGCTGTGTTACAGGCGTGCAATGCGGTGACGATATCGATTTGCCCGGGAAGTTCTGGTGAGTGTATCGATTCTTCCACCGACAGATTAAGAAACGACATGCGCTCAAACTTTAATCTGGCGGCTAGTTCCTGTGATTTGACGACCAGAGCTTCTCGCGTCTCGATACCGTAAATATGACCGGCTATACGGGATTTGAAAAATAAATCATACAGGATAAATCCCAAATAAGACTTCCCGGCACCATGATCAGCCAGTGTCAGTTCTTTTTTACCGGTCAGGATTTCATGTAGCAGGGGTTCGATGAAGTGAAACAGATGATACACCTGTTTGAGCTTACGTCGGCTGTCCTGATTGAGTTTGCCATCCCGGGTCAGGATATGCAGTTCTTTTAACAGTTCAATCGACTGTTCAGCTTTGATTTCAGGAATGAGGCTCATGTTTGCTTTAGAATAGGGTGGACGGCAGCATTATCCTATAAAAAGCATCTGAGCCTGTCTGATTTGAACGGCTTGCAGTCATGGCAATATGCCCGCTTTTATGCGACTGCTGAAATCCTCTTACGAAGTTGCACCGCGCTTTAATTTTCTCTGACATGATGACTACACTTTCTACTGTACCCCTGGCGCACCCGCTGCGAAATCGCAGCTTTCTGATGCTGCTGGGTTTTCGTATCCAGATTGTGCTGGCTTATCAAATTATCGCCGTGGTGGTCGGCTGGCACATTTATGAACTGACGCACGATGCGCTGGCGCTGGGATTGATTGGGCTTGCCGAAGTCATCCCCTATTTTTTCTGCGCACTGTTTGCGGGTCATGCCGTCGATCATTACTCCCGGCAATTATTTGGCGTTTTTGCAGGCTTGCTGGTGAGTTTGAATGCGCTGGGGTTGCTTGTCATTGCGCAGTCTCAAAGCACATCGTCCTGGTGGATTTATGCTGCAATCGCAAGCGGCGGTGTTGCGCGAGCTTTTATAGGCCCGACTTATGGTTCACTTTTCGCCTTGCTGCTGCCACGCGTTCAATATGCGCGAGCGGCAGGTGCAGGTAGCTCAGTTTTTCAGTTTTCTGCGGTGTTAGGCCCGGCCTTAGGTGGTGCTCTGGTCGCCTGGAGCGGTATGTCGACCGCCTATGCAGTATCGGCTATCCTGGCTATGAGTTCAGCGATTACCTTGTTTTTGCTGCGCGTTGAGGCGCAACCTGCTGTGTCATCCTTACCAATATTCGGCAGTATCGCTGAAGGCTTGCGTTTCGTGTTCGGCAACCAGATTCTGCTAGGCGCGCAGGCACTGGATATGTTCGCAGTGTTGTTTGGCGGGGCGGTCGCCATGCTGCCCGCTTACATCCACGACATTTTTCATTACGGGCCCCAGGCGCTGGGTCTTTTACGCTCGGCACCTGCTGCCGGGTCAATTGTAATGGGTATCATACTTGCCCGACACCCCTTGAACAAACAGGCGGGAGGTTGGTTGCTGGCGGCTGTTGCAGGATTTGGTCTGTGCATCATGGCTTTTTCCCTGAACACATACTTTTGGTTTGCTGTCATTCTGCTGGTGATGTCGGGCATGTGCGATGGTGTGTCGGTGGTGATGCGCAGCACCATCATGCAGTTATCAACACCTGATGCAATGCGCGGGCGCGTGGCTTCCATCAACGGAATTTTTATCGGCTCGTCCAACGAACTGGGTGCTTTTGAATCCGGACTGGCTGCACGTCTGATGGGCTTGGTTCCATCTGTGCTGTTTGGCGGTATGATGACACTGGCTGTGGTGGCGGCCACAGCACGTTTTGCACCAAAGTTGCGTAAACTCGACATGCAGAAACTCTATTAGCAGCGTGTCAATGATTTGGTTTTACTGTATAAACCATTACACGTCCCCGCTGAACACTGTTAAGCGGGGCTCATGCTTATTTTTATTCAAAGGTTGATCGATGCACCCAGTTTATGATGTTGATGCACTACTTTTACTCGCCATAGCGATTTCATCCAAGCGGCGCCCCGCAGAACTGGCCGAGATTATCGCGGCCAATGATCTGATCCATGGCTCTGTTTCTTTAAAGTCCGAACTGTCTGAAGCGTTTCGGCGCTTATCGCTGCATGGTTTGATCGTGCAGGCGGAGACGGGTTATGCACTGGCCCCTGCCGCGCTGAACATGATGAGTAGCGGTCGCAAAAAAGCCGGTAATGATGAACGATTGTTGGCGCTTAAAGTGGCGCTTGCCGCATGTAATATCAAAGCGGTGCATCCGGTCATGCTGGTTTCTGAAGCGCAGTTAAGCGCCGCAATTCATGAGCATCAGGCATCCGGGGAACATGCGGGCAAAAATTTGCTGGTGCCAAAACCCAAAGCGGTGGTTGATCCGAAACGTCCGCAGCGTCGTAAACCACTTCCTTCACGCCGAAAATTTTAATCACGCACGCATGGCTGCCAAAAATAAGCACGTGAAAAATATTGCCCGGGCGATGCAGAGTATCAAACATATGCTGATGTCTGAATCAAACTTTGAATCCGGCAAGCCTTATGTGACTGAGCGTGACGGCGTGCTGGCATTGAATTTTGATGCCATGTCGGTACAAAGCGAAATGTATATCGACAGTCCGGATGATCTGGTTCTGGAGTATACGCGCGCCATGATGAGTTTTTTGTTGCTCAATCCCGAGCCCAGGCGTATTGCCATGATAGGTCTGGGGGGTGGCTCAATTGCTAAATACTGTTACCGGTATGTAGCTGGCGCTGAAATAATCGTGGTAGAAATCAGTCCGGAAGTGGTTGCACTTCGCAATGAATTTGCCATTCCGGCCGATGATGCCCGTTTTCAGGTGGTGTTGAATGATGGTGTGTTATGGGTTGCCGATACGCCATGGCAACCTGAAGTGCTGATTCTGGATGGCTTTGAGGCGGGTGGCCTGCCGGAACAGTTGAGCTCGCAAAGTTTTTATGATGACTGCTACACTTCGTTGGCTGATGGCGGTATTCTGGCGGTTAATTTGTGGGGTGGCTACCCGCATTATGAAGACTATCTGGCGCGGATCGGTAACAGTTTTTCCGGGCATCTGGTGGTGGTCGAACCGGATAAAAGTGTTAATAAAATTGTGCTGGCGGTGAAAAACAGTGTTTTTCCGCCGCCCGCCTCTTTGATACGGCAGCATGCCAATATGCTGGAGTTGACACATCCGCTCAACTTTCAGATGAAAGCAAACAAGTTGATTAACGCACTGTCAGAACACCGGAAAAGTTGATTTGCAAAGACATAATACATCCTGCCTGAGTCCTATATCTCTGGTCATTAGTGACAGAATCCAGTAAAGTGTAACTCCTAACCTTAGAAAAAGAACAATAACATGAGTGCAAAAGGCCAGCAGTTGCAAGACCCGTTCCTGAATACCCTGCGTCGTGAGCATGTTCAGGTCGCCATTTATCTGGTCAACGGCATCAAGCTGCAAGGGCAGGTAGAATCCTTTGACCAGTATGTCGTGCTGCTGAAAAACAACTCCGTCATTCAGATGGTTTATAAACATGCAATTTCCACCATTGTGCCGGCACGCGCAGTGAGTATTGTTTATGACGATGCCGACGCGTAACTATGCAACAAACCTCTGAAAGTCCCCCGTCAGCGATCCTGGTAAGCATTGACCTAGGTGGTGCCGACTATCGTGAGAGTCTGGAAGAATTGCGCCTGCTGGCTGAAACGGCCGGTGTGCGTACCCTGGCGACCTTTGAAGCTCGCCGCATACGTCCTGATGCCGCCCTATTTGCCGGTAGCGGAAAAATTGCCGAAATCGCCGAGATGGTTGAGTTAAAGGAAGTGCCACTGGTGATTTTTAATCACGATCTGTCGCCAGCGCAAATGCGTAACCTGACCGCCAGGCTCAATACTCGCGTCATTGACCGCACCATGCTGATTCTGGATATTTTTGCTCAGCGCGCGCAAAGCCATGAAGGCAAGGTGCAGGTTGAACTGGCGCAGCTAAAATATATGGCTACCCGTCTGGTAGGGCTCAATACCGACATGGGTCAGCAAAAATTTGCGGTGGGCGCGCGCGGTCCCGGTGAAACTCAACTGGAACTGGACAGGCGAAAACTGGATAAACGCGTGCATTTATTGAAGGAACGTCTGGAAAAGCTTAAAGCGCAGCGCGATGTGATGCGGCGTTCGCGGAATCGTTCCGGCGTATTTTCAGTGTCCATCGTAGGCTACACCAATGCGGGTAAATCCACACTATTCAATCGCCTCACTAAAGCGAATGTGTATGTGGCGAATCAGTTGTTCGCAACGCTGGATACCACGTCCCGCCGTATGTATTCGGAAGGTGTGGGGGAGATCGTCATGTCGGATACGGTCGGTTTTATCCGGCATTTGCCGCATGGTCTGGTTGCCGCCTTCCGCAGTACGCTGGAAGAAACGATACAGGCGGATTTATTGTTGCATGTCGTCGATGCCAGCAATCCCAATCGCGATGATCAGATTAATGAAGTCAATAAAGTATTGAAGGAAATCGACGCAGGGGATATTCCTCAGTTGATGGTGTATAACAAAGTTGACTTGACAGACATTCCTGCGGGTATAGAGCGAGACGACTGTGATAAAATCAGCCGCATTTTTTTGAGTGCAGTCAGTGGTGCAGGGTTGGAGGATTTGCGTGCGGCGCTGTATGCCGCCAAGGATGCAAAGCTGGTTATTGAACAAAATGAAAATCAAATTAAACAAGCGAGAAATCTGCCATGGGAATGAATGATCCGCAATGGGGCAACAAAAACGGCGGTCCGCCTGATTTGGAGGAATTGTTGCGCAAATTAAAGCTGCAACTGGCGACCTTACTCGGTAAAAAGGCGACTGGCAACGGCTCAGCCAATGGCGGAATGCCAAAGTTGAGTGGCGGTGGTTTAGGTTTGCTGGCCGTGATTGCTGTGCTGATCTGGCTGGGAAGCGGTTTTTATATCGTCGATGCCAGTCAGCGCGGTGTAGTGCTGCGTTTTGGTAAATTGCTGGAAACAACGGAGCCGGGTCCTCGCTGGCATTTTCCGTACCCGGTTGAAACTGTTGAAATTGTAAACTTGAGTCAGGTTCGTACCGTTGAGGTAGGTTATCGCGATAACGTCAAAAACAAGATGCTCAAAGAGTCTTTGATGCTGACTGATGATGAAAATATCATTGATATCCAGTTCGCTGTGCAGTATTACGTGAATGATCCGGCCGCGTATGTGTTCAATAATCGCAACCCGGATGAGAACGTGCGTCAGGCAGCGGAATCCGCTATTCGTGAAGTGGTCGGTAAAAACAAGATGGATTTCGTGTTGTATGAAGGACGCGAACAGGTCGCGGCCACGGCAACCAAACTGATTCAGGATATTCTGGATCGCTATAAATCAGGCATTCTGATCAGCAAACTAACCATGCAGAATGCGCAGCCGCCGGAACAGGTACAGGCCGCCTTTGACGATGCAGTGAAGGCCGGGCAGGATCGCGAACGGCAAAAGAATGAAGGCCAGTCTTATGCAAATGATGTGATTCCGCGTGCCAGTGGTACGGCCGCCCGTCTGATACAGGAGTCAGAAGGTTATAAGCAAAGCGTGATTGCCAATGCAGAAGGGGATGCGAGCCGTTTCAGTCAGATTCTGGTCCAATATGAGAAGGCGCCGGTTGTAACGCGTGAACGGATGTATCTTGATACGATGTCTCAGATCATGGGGAATGTCAGCAAAGTGATGGTTGATCAAAAGAATGGCAGCAGTCTGTTGTATCTGCCGCTGGACAAATTGCTGGAGGCCAGTCGTGCCGGAGTTCCGTCTGTTCCTGGCGTGGATGTACCTGCAGCGGTGAAGCTGGATGCCGCGCCTGCCTCATCTGAAAATAATGACAATAGTGCAGCACAGCGTGCGCGAGATTCGCTGCTTAGTCGTGATCGGAGTGCCCGCTAATGAAAACCAATATAGCTAATCTTCTGATCGCTGTGATACTGGCATTGATCGTACTGAGCCTGAGCCTCTTTGTTGTCGATCAGCGGCAAAATGCCATCGTGTTTCAATTGGGCGAGGTGGTTGGTGTAAAAACGACGCCTGGTTTGTACTTCAAAATACCGCTGACACAAAATGTGCGTATTTTTGATTCGCGCATCCTGACGCTGGACACCGGTGAGCCTGAGCGTTTTATCACGGCTGAAAAGAAAAACGTGATGGTCGATTCGTTTGTCAAATGGCGAATCATTGATGTGAAGCAGTATTACATCAGTGTGGGTGGCGACGAAGATCGGGCCAATACCCGCTTGCGGCAGACGGTGAATTCAAGCATGCGTGAAGAGTTCGGTAAGCGCACCATACATGAGGTTGTGTCGGGCGAACGCGAACAAATCATGACCGTGCTGCGCAACAAAACCGATGCGGATGCACGCAAGATTGGTATACAGGTGTTGGATGTACGTTTAAAACGCGTCGATTTCCCTTCTGAAATCAGTGATTCCGTTTATCGCCGTATGGATGCTGAACGCAAACGTGTCGCCAATGAGTTGCGTGCGTCAGGTGCGGCGGATGCTGAAAAAATCAAGGCGGATGCCGATAAGCAGCGTGAAGTGATACTGGCTGAGGCTTATCGTACTGCGCAAAGTACCAAGGGTGAGGGGGATGCGAAGGCGTCTTCCATCTATGCAGCCGCTTTTGGACGTAATGCCGAGTTTTATTCTTTTTATCGCAGCCTTGAAGCTTACAAGCAGAGTTTCAAGAACAAGAGCGATGTGATGGTGGTTGATCCGAGTTCAACCTTCTTTAAATATCTGAAAAATCCGGGTAAAGCGGGTAAATAATGGTGCATTACCTTTTTGCAGGTGGGTTTTGTTCACAGGCGGGCACAGGCCTGTTTATTGATACTGGATTTAATAGTGGAATTTTTTAAATAATGCAAAACTGGTTATTACCCGAATACATACAGGACATGTTGCCAGCCGAAGCTTGGCGTGTTGAGCGAATGCGTGCGCAACTGCTGGATATGTTGCGCAAGTCAGGCTATCAGCTGGTGTCCCCGCCGTTGCTGGAGTACGCTGAATCGTTGCTGATTGCCGGCAGTGCGGACATGGATTTGCGCACCTTCAAGCTGGTAGATCAGTTAAGCGGGCGTACGCTGGCCTTGCGTGCTGATATTACGCCGCAGGTCGCACGCATTGATGCGCATGTGCTCAACCGCCAGGGTGTGGCGCGTTTGTGCTATGCCGGCAGTGTTTTGCATACGCAACCGGCAGGCCTTAACCGTACCCGCGAGTTGTTGCAAATCGGTGCGGAGCTGTATGGTCATGCGGGTATCGAAAGCGATCTGGAAATCCAGCAGCTGATGTTGCAGGCGCTGAAACTGATCGGCGTGCAAGATGTGCATCTGGATTTAGGGCATGTTGGTGTATTTGGTGCTTTGGTTAAGTATGCGCAGATTGACAAACAACTTGAAAATGATTTATTTGCAGCGATGCAAAGCAAGGACAGTACCACTTTAAAAGCCCTGGTGGTAGCGTTGAATAAGGAGGTGCGTGATGCCTTACTGGTACTGCCAGGCTTGTACGGCAGTTGCGAGGAAGTGCTCTTGCGTGCGCAAACTCAGCTGCCTGACTATCCCGGGATTAAGGCCGCTTTGGCTGACTTGCATGCTGTTTCGGCGAAGTTGGCGCAATCGGTATCTCGTATCAGCATCGATCTGGCTGATTTGCGTGGTTATCATTATCACAGCGGGATGGTGTTCGCGGCCTATCATGCGGGTAGTCATGATGCGATCGCATTGGGAGGTCGTTATGATGACCTGGGCAAGAGTTTTGGTCGTGCCCGTCCGGCAACCGGATTTAGCATGGACTTACGTCAGTTGTATCGACTGCTGCCGGCCATATCGGAACAGCCGGGAATTCGTGCGCCATACTTTGACGATGTCGCCCTGGCTGCCGAGATTGCAAAGCAGCGGGAGGCGGGTGAAATGGTGGTGGTGAATTTGCCGGGCAGTGAGAATTTTGCTTGCGAACTGCAATGTAATCGTGAACTGGTTTTGCGGGATGGTCTCTGGTGTGTAGAGGCAAATAACGAGCATTGTTAATTAATAATTTTTTTAGGATCTTTAGTAATGGCTAATAATGTTGTAGTGATTGGTACCCAGTGGGGTGATGAAGGCAAGGGCAAGATCGTTGACTGGTTGACGGATCACTCGCAAGGTGTGGTACGTTTTCAGGGGGGACATAACGCCGGACACACGCTGGTCATTAACGGTAAAAAAACCGTGTTGCACCTGATTCCTTCTGGTATTTTGCGCGATCATGTGATTTGCTACATCGGTAACGGCGTAGTGCTCTCGCCACAGGCTCTGTTGAAGGAAATAGATGAATTGCAGGCTGCGGGCATAGACGTGTATGGTCGCCTGAAAGTGTCGGAAGCCTGTCCTTTGATTCTGCCCTATCACGAAGCGATTGATAAAGCGCGCGAGCTGGCCAAGGGCGATGCGAAAATCGGTACCACAGGGCGCGGTATCGGGCCTGCGTATGAGGATAAGGTTGCGCGCCGGGCGATCCGCCTGCAGGATATATTTTATCCCGAACGATTTGCCGCAAAACTAGGCGAAGTGCTGGAGTATCACAACTTCGTTTTGAAAAATTATTTCAATGCGCCGACGATTGATTTTCAGAAGACGCTGGATGACACGCTGGCTCTGGCTGAGCGTATCAAACCCATGGTTATGGATGTGCCGCGCGCCCTGTATGACGCCAATAAGGCCGGGCAGGCATTGTTGTTCGAAGGTGCGCAAGGATCGCTGCTTGATGTCGATCACGGTACCTACCCGTTCGTAACCTCCAGTAACTGTGTCGCGGGTGCGGCTTGTGCCGGTGCCGGTGTTGCTCCGCAGATGCTGAACTACGTTTTAGGTATTACCAAGGCATATACAACGCGGGTCGGTTCTGGTCCGTTTCCGACCGAATTATATGACGCAGTAGATAAATGCGATCCTATCGGTGAAGGTCTGGCAACACGCGGCCACGAATTCGGCGCGACTACTGGGCGTGCGCGTCGCTGTGGCTGGTTCGATGCGGCAGCTTTGAAGCGTTCAATACAAATTAACGGCGTGTCAGGTCTGTGTGTCACCAAGTTGGATGTGATGGATGGCATGGAAACAGTACAGATCGGTGTGGCTTATCGCATCAATGGTGTAGTTAGCGATATTTTGCCGGTAGGTGCCGATGCGCTGCTCGACTGCCAGGTGGTGTATGAAGAAATGCCAGGCTGGTCTGAGAGTACCATTGGTGTGCAGCAATATGATGCCCTGCCACAGGCCGCACGCAACTACCTGGTTCGCATCGCGGAAATTTGCGGTGTTCCGGTGGATATGGTGTCAACGGGTCCGGATCGCGATGAAACCATTGTGTTGCGCCACCCGTTTGCATGATGTCGCAGGCCTCGGGCGCAAGTCTGTAGATTGCAAAACTTTGCTGGTGGTGTAAGATGCGCGCCGTACGAGCACACTTACTTTTAAGACACTTGATGCGACACGGCGGTTACGCGATACTGGTTTTGATGAAAAGCAGGCTGAAGCTGTCTTGCGTGTGTTATCTGATGCGCAAGACAGGCTGGTGACAAGTGAGCATTTTGACGGTCGATTGCAATCGCTGGAGGCTGAACTGGAAGCCGCTGAGTTACACTTGACGATAAAGTTGGGTGCATTTTTAGTTGTTGCTGTCGGTGTTATCCTGACAGTACTGTGACTGCTGCACTGACTATTGCGGCATTAGTCGGAGAAATTGTTAAGGATTACAATCATATTTCTGTGTTACTTTCCTAATGCACAAAACTTTATTCTTAGTTTTACACACTTTAAGTTTTTGCGGAAACCTGCTTTGAATATAAATGCTCAATTTTGTCTGTTATGTGCTTTGATGCAGGCTAAGTGATTGATGCGTGACAACGGGATTACAAGAAAATTGAAGCGTAGCTGTGAATTTAGCGGCTTCGGATATCATTCGCGTGCATTATTGACTCTTAGCGTAAAAAACGCCGCTACATCGCTTTCCGGGCACGAAAAAATAGCTCACTTGCGTGAGCTATTTTGTTGTTTCTGGTGCCCAGAAGAGGACTCGAACCTCCACACCTTACGGCACACGGACCTGAACCGTGCGCGTCTACCAATTCCGCCATCTGGGCAAGCAATGATACTTGCTGAAGGTGCGCATTTTAATAGTATGAGGAAAAGTTGTCAATGAAAAAGAAAAATAATTTACGTTTGCAGGATCCATTTCTGGAAAGAGAACGCGAACAGTACGAACATCCACTGCCAAGTCGTGAGTTTATCCTACAGATTTTGACTGAGCAGGGCGCTCCGGTGTTTGAGGATGATCTGCTGGACATCCTGCTGATTGAGGATGATGAAGAAGAGTTGTTTTCACGCAGGCTGCGTGCGATGGAGCGCGACGGTCAGATCATGCGCAATCGAAAACGCGCCATTTGCGTTATGGATAAACTTGATCTTGTGAAAGGAAAAGTGCAAGGTCATCCGGATGGTTTTGGCTTTTTGATACCGGAAGACGGCAGTGCCGACATGTTCCTCTCCGAGAAGGAAATGCATCAGGTTTTAAACGGCGATGTGGTGATGGTGCGGCAGGCCGGTACTGACCGTCGCGGTCGCCCTGAAGCCAAGATAGTTGAAGTGCTGGAGCGCGCCAATCATAAAGTGGTCGGGCGCTTGTTTGAAGAGCACGGTATTTTGTTTGTGGTCGCCGAAAATCGCCGCATTACCCAGGATATTCTGGTTGCAGCAGGCGGTGCGGGGGGTGCAAAAGCAGGTCAAGTAGTCATACTTGAAATGATCAAACATCCGGACAAGCACGCGCAACCTATCGGTCGCATTGTGCAGGTACTGGGTAATTATGCTGATCCGGGTATGGAAATTGAGATCGCGTTGCGCAAGCATGATTTGCCATATGAATTCCCGCAGGATGCTGAGCGTCAGGCTAAAGCTATTTCACCCGTCGTGTCAGCAGAAGACTGGTCTGGGCGGGAGGATATTCGTCATTTGCCGCTGGTTACAATTGATGGCGAAACTGCGCGTGACTTTGATGATGCCGTGTATTGCACGGAGGTTGCGGGCGGTTACCGTCTTGTGGTGGCGATCGCTGATGTCAGTCACTATGTAAAAACCAATGATGCACTGGATCGTGAGGCGATACTGCGCGGTAATTCCGTCTATTTTCCGCGTCGCGTGATTCCGATGTTGCCCGAAGAATTGTCCAATGGCCTTTGTTCCTTGAATCCGAAGGTGGATCGTTTATGCATGGTGTGTGATATGCAGATATCAAGCCGTGGTGAAATCGGAGAGTATCGCTTTTATCCGTCGGTGATGCATTCCAGTGCGCGGCTTACTTATCATCAGGTTGCCGAAATGCTGGGGCAACCGGATGGTGAACTGGCGGGTAAAAACGCGACTATCGTGCCGCATTTGCAGCATCTGCATGAGTTGTTTCAGAAGTTGTTAAGAGCGCGTGAAAAGCGTGGCGCGATTGATTTTGAAACCATAGAAACGCAAATGATTTTCACCGATCAGGGCAAGATTGATCGTATTATTCCGGTGGTGCGCAATGATGCACACAAACTGATTGAAGAATGCATGCTGGCAGCCAATGTTTGTGCGGCAGGCTTCTTGAGTGAACATCAGCATCCGGTACTGTATCGTGTTCATCAGGGACCGACACCGGAAAAACTGGAGGCGCTGCGCGAGTTTATGAAGGAATTCGGGCTTGGCTTAACGGGAGATGATGAGCCGCAGGCTGCCGACTATTCCAAATTGCTTAAGCGCATTAAGGGACGTCCTGATGCAGCCCTGTTGCAAACTGTGATGTTGCGTTCCTTGCGTCAGGCAAAGTATGAGCCGGAAAATATCGGCCATTTTGGTCTGGGCTATGAGGCTTATACCCACTTTACCTCACCGATACGCCGTTATCCTGATCTGCTGGTACATCGGGCGATTAAAGCGGTGCTCGAAGGCAAGCAATATAAGCCTGCACAAAAATGGGCTGAATTGGGTATTCATTGTTCAATGACAGAGCGACGTGCCGATGATGCCACGCGCGATGTGGAGGCCTGGTTGAAGTGTTTTTACATGCGTGACCATCTGGGTAGCGTGTTTACCGGTACCGTATCGTCAGTGACAAGTTTTGGCATGTTCGTCTCACTTGATGATCTGTATGTAGAAGGTCTGGTGCATATCTCCGAGTTGGGTAAAGATTACTTTCATTTTGATGCGGCCAAACACCATTTGTTGGGAGAGCGCAGCGGGCAAAGTTATCGTCTGGGTGATCGGGTTGAGGTGAGGGTCGTCAAAGTGGACATGGAAAGTACTAAAATCGACTTTGTTTTGCACGCGGAAGTCGCTGTCGGTGAGTCTGAAGGTGTAGCAAAACCTAAGAAAGTAAAAGGGAAGAAGAATGGCTGATTTAAGATTGATTTATGGTTTTCATGCAGTTACTTCGCGCATACGCCAGAATCCGGATGGCGTGATGGAAGTTTATCTGCAGTCGCAGCGTCAGGATCAACGTATGCGCGACCTGATTGCACTTGCGGAAGCTGGCGGTGTGCGGGTTATTCCGGTCGATGGCGCACGTCTGGATGGTATGGCGGGCGGGGCGCGGCATCAGGGGGTGGCAGCGCGCGTTGATGCTGCGAGGCGTGTTCAACATCTCTCTGATGTGCTCGATACGCTCACTGAACCCCCTTTGCTGCTGGTGCTCGACGGGATACAGGATCCGCATAATCTGGGCGCTTGTCTGCGCAGTGCGGACGCGTTTGGCGTGCATGCGGTGATAGCCCCCAAGGATCGTGCGGTGGGAATTACGGCAACGGTTGAAAAAGTAGCCTGTGGCGCGGCGGAAACGGTGCCGTATATCACGGTGACCAATCTTGCGCGCACCTTGCGTGAATTAAAGGAGCAGGGTATCTGGGTCGTGGGTATGGCGGGAGAAGCGAAACAGGATTTGCACAGTTTCAAACACACCGGTGGGCTGGCGATTGTTTTGGGTGCGGAAGGTGAGGGTTTGCGCCGCCTGACGATGGAAACTTGTGATGAGTTGTTACGCATTCCGATGCTGGGCAGTGTGGAAAGCCTGAATGTGTCAGTCAGTACCGGAATCTGTCTGTTTGAAGCGCGGCGCCAGCGGGCGGTTGGGCTATAGCTGTTGTATTTTTGCAACAAGTCGGGCTGATTGCTCGTATTGGGCTAAAATGCCGCCATTACGCTGGTTATGAGCCCGGCTACAAATTTATTAACTTTAAGGATATGACGATGAAAAAAACGACAATGACAATCGCTCTGGCCGCTGCGCTGCTGAGTGTTTCCGCCGTACAAGCCAGCGAATTTGAGGGCGGCTGGATTGGTATTAAAGCAGGTTCTGACCGTAATCATGTTTCCGGATCCACTCCAATGGATACACAGCCTTCGAAGACCTATGGTCTTGAAGCCGGCAACAACTGGGATATGAGCGGTTATTCACTGGGTTTGGATGGATTTATCAACTCAAATCGTAATGCAACGCATAATCCAGGCGGCAAGCTCTATGGCAGTGAAGTCTATGGTTTGGATGTCAAGCTTGGCTTGCCAGTAGGTAACTGGTTGCCGTACGCCAAATTAGGTTATGCACGCACTGCACAAAACCATGCCGAAAGTGCAATTAGCGGTAATGGTGCGCATCTGGGGCTGGGCGTGGAATACAAGCTTGCACCACAGTGGAGCTTGGCCGGCGAATTCACTTCAGCTACTGCCAATAGCAATGGCGACAAGGTAACTAACAATAACTTCACGCTGGGTATCAACTATTACTTTGGTAAGCCGGCTGTTGCTGCGCCTGTTGCTGTTGTCGCAGCGCCTGTCGTTGAGTCTGCACCTGCCCCTGTTGTTAAAGAGGTCGCACCTGCGGAGCCTGTCTATAAGACAATTTTCACTGACAAGCCAGTTACCATCGAAGGCACCAATTTCGCAACTGATTCTGCGAAGCTGAAGCCTGCTGCTGATAAGAAACTTGCTGAAGTGGTCGATTTTACCGTCAAGTATCCTGAGTCAAATCTGGCTGTTACCGGTTACACTGATAGCACGGGTACAGTCAAGCACAACCAGAAGCTGTCCGAAAGACGTGCTGAATCGGTTAAGGCTTATTTGGTCAAGAAGGGGGTGCCAGCAGCTCATATCCTGACTAAGGGTGAAGGCGAAGCGAATCCGGTTGCCAGCAACAAGACTAAAGCAGGTCGTGCACAGAACCGTCGTGTAGAAATCACTTCTGTTGTCAGAGAAGCGTCTAAAGTACGTGTAAATCAGTAAGGTTTATAGGTTTTGAAAAAGCGGGCTGGAAACAGCCCGCTTTTTTTATGTCGACACGCTATGAAAATGGAATATGATATGTTCTTTTATAATCTTGTATGGCTATGAAACTGGCAATTGCACAAATCAATTGTATTTTGGGTGACTTGAGCGGAAATGCTGCAAAGATTCTGCATTATGCGGAGCAGGCCAGACTCGCAGGTGCACAACTGTTGCTGACGCCGGAACTGAGTATTTGTGGTTATCCCCCGGAAGATTTATTGTTGCGGGCGGGGTTTTATCGGTCCTGCGATCAGGCGCTGCATGATCTGGCGCAAAAAATATCAGCTATTTCGGTCATCGTAGGGCATCCTTGTGAGTTGGATGGCAAATATTATAATGCGGCTTCCCTGCTGCGTGATGGTCAGATCATTGCGACTTATTGCAAGCACTTCCTGCCCAATTATGCGGTATTCGATGAGAAACGTTATTTTTCCAAGGGGATGGAGCCACTGGTGTTTGAGCTGGCCGGGATTCATTTCGGTATTAATATCTGTGAAGATGTCTGGGAGGCGGGTGCGGTTCGGCAGGCGGCTGATGCGGGTGCACAGGTGTTGCTGGTATTGAATGCTTCGCCCTATGCTGTGCAAAAAATGACTTCACGTTACGAGGTGCTACGTCAGCGTATCAGTGAGACGGGAATGTCTATGGTGTATGCAAACCTTGTGGGGGGGCAGGATGAGCTGGTTTTCGACGGCGGTTCATTTGCGATGGATAGTTCAGGGCAGCTGACTTCACAAAGTGCAGTTTTCGAAGAGGTATTATCGTACCTGGAGCTATCGGATGATGCGCAGCCGTCAGGCGGCATCGCTGCTTTACCGCTATTGGAGGCGGAAATATATCAGGCCTTGTGTACAGGCTTGCGCGATTATATCGGCAAGAATGGCTTTAAAGGTGTGCTGCTAGGGCTGTCGGGTGGTATTGATTCAGCGCTGACGCTGGCGATTGCGGTGGATGCGCTGGGTACGAACAAGGTGCATGCAGTGATGATGCCCTCGCCCTATACGGCGCAAATCAGTCTGGATGACTCGCGCGAAATGATTCGGCTGCTCGGCGTACAATACGATGAGTTCTCGATTGAGCCGATAATGCAAACTTATCTGACTACCTTAAAGACCAGCTTCGCCGGGCGCGCAGAGGATACGACAGAAGAAAATTTACAGGCGCGCATACGGGGTAATTTACTGATGGCCTTGTCGAACAAGTTTGGTTCACTGGTGCTGACGACCGGTAATAAATCGGAGATGAGTGTTGGTTATGCAACCCTTTATGGCGATATGGCAGGGGGGTTTTCAGTGCTGAAGGATGTCGGAAAGTTGCTGGTTTACCGTCTGGCAGCTTATCGTAACAGCGTGTCGTATGTGATTCCAGAGCGCATTATTACACGCGCGCCAACCGCTGAATTACGGCATGATCAGACGGATCAGGATAATTTGCCGCCCTATGAAGTGCTGGATGGCATCATGGAATGTTATGTAGAAAAAAATATGCCGATTCCTGACATTATTGCCTGCGGGTACTGTGAGGCGGATGTGCGGCGTGTGGTTAGGCTGATACAGTTGAGCGAATATAAACGCCGTCAGTCGGCAACCGGTGTACGCATTACCGAACGCAGTTATGGAAAAGACTGGCGTTACCCCGTCACCGTGCGCTATCAGGATAGCTTCTGACGAGATGCAGTGTGCGAATAAGGGTTAAAGTTGCTTTGCGTGGTATTTTTTGCTACAATCCGCGCGTTTTGTAGATGTATGGGCTTTGTGCCCGTTTTTTATTTGTGGGTCGTAAACATGGATGTCATAAAGTTAATTGAAACAACGGTTGCCGGTTTGGGTTATGAATTGGTTGATGTTGAACGCGCAGGTCGTGGATTATTGCGTGTTTTTATTGATAAGCCTGAAGGGATTGCCGTTGAGGATTGTCAGGTGGTCAGCCATCAGTTGACCAGGTTGTTTATGGTTGAAAATATAGATTATGAGCGGCTTGAAGTGTCCTCGCCAGGACTTGATCGCGCACTTAAGAAAGAGTCGGATTTTATTCGCTTCGCAGGTCAAAAAGCGCAGGTTAAATTGCGCATGCCGATCGCTACCCGCAAGAATTTTGTCGGTATTCTGGGTGAAGTGAACACTGGTGTGTTAACCATGGATGTAGAAGGCGTGCCGGTCGAAATCGAGTTGGCTAATGTGGATAAGGCGCGTTTGGTGCCGAATTTTTAGAATTTAATGCTCGGAAGTTTGAGCAGATAGCCGGAGAATGGTATGAGTCGTGAAGTTTTGTTGCTGGTAGATGCATTGTCTCGTGAAAAAAACGTGGACAAGGAAGTGGTGTTTTCTGCGCTGGAATCAGCGCTGGCTTCCGCTACCAAGAAGCAATTTGAGGATGAAGCTGATGTGCGTGTTGAGATTGATCGCAATACGGGCGAATTTCAATCCTACCGTTGCTGGGAGGTCATGGATGACGAAACGTTTGAGACGCCGGATCTGCATATCAAGCTGGAAGAAGCCCAAAAGCGCAATGCCGCGATTCAGTTAGGCGAATTTATTGAAGAACCGCTGGAATCAATTGATTTCGGGCGTATCGGCGCGCAAGCTGCCAAACAAGTTATTTTTCAGAAAATACGCGATGCAGAGCGTGAACAGATTTTAGCTGATTTCATGGATCGCAAGGAGCATCTGGTGTCCGGTACGGTTAAACGACTGGAACGCGGCAGTGCGATTATTGAATTTGGCAAAATCGAAGCCTTGCTGCCGCGTGAGCAGATGATCCCCAAGGAAAATATGCGTATCGGCGATCGCATCAGGGCGCATTTGTTGCGCGTTGATCGCGGTCCGCGCGGCCCGCAAGTGATCCTGTCGCGTACTTCCACGGATTTGCTGATTAAGCTGTTTGAACTGGAAGTGCCGGAAATTGAAGAAAATCTGCTGGAGATCGTAGGCGCTGCACGCGATCCTGGCTCACGCGCTAAAATCGCTGTGCAATCGCATGATCAACGCATCGATCCGATTGGTACTTGTGTCGGGATGCGCGGTTCACGTGTACAAAGCGTAACCAATGAACTTGCCGGTGAGCGTGTTGATATTATATTGTGGTCGGAAGATCCGGCAACCTATGTGATCAACTCGCTGGCACCCGCTGAAGTCGCAAGTATCATGGTAGACGAAGACCGGCACAGTATGGATGTTGTGGTTGAGGAAGAAAATCTGGCGCAAGCGATTGGTCGTGGCGGTCAGAATGTACGACTGGCGAGTGAGATGACAGGCTGGGAGCTTAATATTATGACAGTTGGGCAGGCACAGGCCAAGCACGACCAGGAATTCGTCAAAACACGGGCTGTGTTTATGGAAAAACTGGATGTCGATGAAGAGGTTGCGGATATTCTGGTGCACGAAGGTTTCGCTACGCTGGAAGAAGTCGCTTATGTGCCGGTCGAGGAAATGCTGGAAATTGAAACTTTTGACGAAGACACTGTCAATGAATTGCGCAGTCGTGCGCGCAATGCATTGCTGAATGCAGCTTTGGTTAATGAAGAGCAGGTTGAGCATGGTATTGATGATTTGCTCAAACTGGACGGCATGAATGATGAGCTGGCGCGTATTCTTGCCTTGAAGGGTGTGGCGACGCAAGAGCAGTTGGCTGATCTGGATGTGGAAGAGTTGGTCGAACTAAGTGGTTTGGCTCCGGATACGGCAAACGCGTTGATTATGGCAGCACGCGCGCCCTGGTTCGTCTGACGGGCGCAGGAAAGATGCGGCGAATAGTTCGTCGCGCAGCGGATAGGCGTATCAACCGATATTTGCCGTGGTTATTCGCTGGTTAATTGGCGAGAATTATTTGCATCATCAGGGTGGCATTTGCCAGGCCCGCAGGAGATGTTTAAAGGATGGTAATGGGAAAATTAGACGTAACACAATTTGCAGTTGAGCTGAATCTGCCGGTAGCGTTGTTGTTGGAGCAGTTACACGCAGCAGGCGGGAAGCAGGCAAACGCAACTGATGTGGTTTCTGAACAGGATAAGGCTAAGCTGCTTGAGCATTTGCGTCAGGCGCATGGTGCGGATCAGGCGGCCAAAAAAATCACGTTGACTCGTCGTGAAACAACCGAAATCAAGAGTTCGGACAAATCCGGACGGGCGCGTACCATTCAGGTAGAAGTGCGCAAACGTCGTACCGTTGCGCCGATGACTATTGAACAGGTGCAAGCAACGGCGCCTGTGATTTTAACGCCTGCAGAACAACAGAAAGTGCTAGGCACGGCGGAACTGGATGCGCGTCAACAGGAAGCAAAGTCGCAGGCTGCTCTGGCTGAACGCCAGGAAGCTGAACTGATCGCCCGGCAGGCATTTAATAAACGCCGTGCTGAAAAGCTGGCGCATGTCGTCGTGCCAGTGGTCAAGCCGGTTGAGCCGCCACCCGCGCCGGTTGTGCCTGAAGTGATTGCAGCTGTTGAACCTGTTGTGGTTGCGCCCAAAGCTGAACCTGTCGTCGTTCCACAAACTGCGGCTGTGGCTCAGGGTACTTTGCATAAACCGGCTGTTCGTCCGGGAGACAAGGTGATCAGGCCGGACAGAAAGCCTAAGGTTGAAGTTGTTGCGGCAAAACCTGCTGTGCGTGAAGATAAGCCCGGCAAGCGTGTGCCGGCCAAAACAACAACGCGTGAACCGGCTAAAACGACGACAAAAGATAAGTCCTGGTCGATGCCGGTTCGTGCGCCCAAACATGGACGACATGGCAAACATGTAGTCGATGAAGCCGCACATGCCTTTACTTTGCCAACTGAAGCCGTAGTGCGTGAAGTGGCCGTACCTGAAACTATCGTTGTGGCTGAACTGGCGCAGAAAATGTCCGTCAAGGCGGTTGAAGTAATCAAGGTGCTGATGAAGATGGGTATGATGGTGACCATCAATCAGGTGCTGGATCAGGAAACCGCGATGATCGTGGTAGAAGAATTGGGTCACGTTGCCAAAGCAGCAAAACTGGATGATCCGGATGCCTATTTGATGGACGATGAAGTGCATCATGATGCAGAACCTTTGCCGCGCGCACCGGTTGTGACCGTGATGGGCCACGTCGATCACGGTAAAACGTCTCTGCTCGATTATATTCGCCGTACCCGCGTAGTTTCCGGCGAAGCGGGCGGGATTACGCAGCACATCGGTGCATATCATGTTGAAACACCGCGCGGGATGGTGTCCTTCCTGGATACGCCGGGTCACGAGGCGTTTACTGCCATGCGTGCACGGGGTGCCAAGGCTACCGATATCGTGATTCTGGTGGTCGCAGCAGATGATGGTGTGATGCCGCAAACTAAAGAGGCGATTGCTCATGCGAGGGCCGGTAATGTGCCTATCGTGGTTGCTATTACCAAAGTTGACAAGTCTGATGCCAATATTGAGCGTGTCAAGCAGGAACTGGTTGCTGAAGGCGTCGTGCCGGAAGGCTGGGGTGGCGATACTATGTTCGTCGAAGTTTCCTCCAAGTCAGGTTTGGGGATAGATCAGTTGCTCGAATCCATTCTGTTGCAGGCTGAGTTGATGGAATTGAAAGCGCCGCGCGACTGTAATGCCAAGGGGTTGGTGATTGAAGCCCGCCTGGATAAGGGTAAGGGGCCGGTAGCGACGGTGCTGATACAGTCGGGCACCATGAGACGTGGCGATGCTGTACTGATAGGCTCAGTATTTGGTCGTGTGCGCGCCATGCTGGATGAAAACGGTAAGAGCATTCTTGAAGCCGGTCCTTCCATTCCGGTTGAAATTCAGGGGCTTTCCGAAGTGCCTGATGCCGGTGAGGCCTTGATGGTGCTGTCCGATGAGAAGCGTGCGCGTGAAATTGCCTTGTTCCGTCAGGGCAAGTATCGCGGCGTGAAACTTGCTCAGCAGCAGGCCGCCAAGCTGGAAAATATGTTTGAACAGATGGCTGAAGGTGAAGTCCGCACGTTGTCATTGATCGTTAAATCAGACGTACAGGGTTCTGCCGAAGCGATTGCTCAAACCTTGCAGAAACTCTCAACGGATGAAGTTAAGGTTAACCTGATCCACAGCGGTGTGGGTTCGATTAACGAATCCGACATCAATCTGGCACTTGCTTCCAAAGCGATTCTCATCGGCTTTAACACCCGCACCGATGCACCTGCTCGCAAACTGGCTGAATCGAGTGGCGTACAAATTCGCAATTACAGCATTATTTATGCGATGGCGGATGATATCAAGGCTGCCTTGTCAGGCATGCTGGCACCGGAAATGCGTGAAAGCGCGCTGGGCGTGGTTGAAGTGCGTCAGGTATTCGTGGTATCCAAAATCGGCACGATTGCCGGTTGTATGGTGCTCGAAGGCGTGGTTAAACGTGGCTGCAAAGTCCGTGTGATGCGCGGTAATCAGATGATTCATGAAGGCGAGCTGGATTCGTTGAAGCGCTTCAAGGATGATGTAAAAGAAGTGCGCAATAATTTTGAATGTGGTTTGTCGGTCAAGGGCTTTAATGATCTGGAAGTGGGCGACAAGCTGGAAGCGTACGAAATCGTTGAGGTTGCACGTACTCTGTAATGGCTAATTTTGCGAGAACAGACCGTGTCGGGCAACAGATGCAGCGCGAAATCGCTCAGCTGGTGCGCCTTGAAATCAACGATCCAAGAGTAAAGCTGGTGACCATTACCGGAGTTGAAGTGGCAGGTGATTATTCACATGCTAAAATTTTCTTCACCCGTCTGGATGGCAAACACGAGGAAGCGCAGGAAGGATTGGATCGTGCGGCAGGCTTTTTGCGCAGCCGTCTGGCCCGCAGTATCAAACTACGCATCATGCCGCAATTGCATTTTGTGTTTGATTCTTCGGTCGAGCGCGGCAGTCACTTGTCGCAACTTATCGACCAGGCCGTTGCCAGCGATTTTCATCTTGACGAAGAGTAAGCCGCAATTTCGCAATAAGTGGCGTGCCATCGATGGTGTGCTGCTTTTTGATAAGCCGCTGGAACTGAGTTCCAATGACGCTTTGCAAAAAATACGCCGCTTGTTTCAGGCTGAAAAAGCCGGACATACCGGTACGCTGGATCCGTTAGCGACCGGTCTGCTGCCGGTCTGCTTCGGTGAGGCAACTAAGTTTTCCAATGCCTTGCTGGATGCGGATAAGTCCTATACGGCCTTGCTGCGTTTGGGACAGACCACGACGACTGGCGATGCAGAGGGGGAAATTACCGCAGAACATCAGGTGACTTTTACGCAGGCTGAGCTAGCACTGGTGCTGGAGCGTTTTCGCGGTGAAATCGAGCAGCTGCCGCCGATGTATAGTGCCTTGAAACATCAGGGCAAGCCCTTGTATGAGTATATACGCGAGGGTATTACGATTGAACGGCAAACGCGTGCCATCCTGATATACGAGTTGCAGCTCAATCATCATTGCGGCAATGAGATGGAAATTACGGTGCGCTGCAGCAAGGGCACTTATATTCGTACTCTGGCCGAAGATATCGGTGCGGCCTTAGGTTGCGGTGCGCATTTAATTGCCCTGCGCCGCACGGCGATTGCGCAGTTTAATTTAAGCACAGGCTACACCCTGCAGCAGTTGACTGAGATGTCGGAAGTGGAGCGGGATGCCTGTGTGTTGCCGCTGGTCAGTTTGATGCCCGCTATGCCAGGGCTGGTGCTGGATGAAATTCAGGTCAGACGCATGGCGCAGGGGCAGCGACTGGGGCTGGATACCGGTTTCCCGGACGGCAAACTAGCACTTTACGGGCCGGCAGGCTTCGTCGGCGTAGGCTTGCAGACCGGTCGCCGCATTGCGCCTGTCAGACTGATTTCGGGCGTGGCGAAGCTGGCTGCGGATAGATTTACGGAAGTAGTTGAGCAGTAACAGTATTCAAGAGTACAATACACAACTTTTTTTAGGAGAGCAAAACCAATGGCAATTACCGCCGCGCAAAAAGCGCAAATCGTGACAGACTATCAACGTGCAACGGCTGATACAGGTTCCCCTGAAGTACAAGTGGCCCTGATCACTGCACGTATTACTTATTTGACAGATCATTTCAAGGATCATGCCAAGGATCACCATTCCCGTCGCGGTCTGCTTCGTCTAGTAAGTCGCCGTCGCAAGTTGCTCGATTACCTGAGAAGCAAAAATGAAGCGAGCTACCAGATTTTGATTAAGCGTTTGTCAATTCGTAAGTAGTTATATCAAGCGGGTCGCATTTGCGGCCCGTGTCTTTTAACGGGAAGCACTGGTTTTTCGTTAGTGTCGTTATAAAGTGACGCGATGGCGCGTCATGCATGCCATAAGAGGTCTATCTTGAGTCATTTCAAAAAAACAATTCCCTTCGGTAATCATCAGTTAACCCTTGAAACCGGAGAAATTGCCCGTCAGGCAGGCGGCGCGGTTTTGGTCAGTCTGGATGATACGGTGGTGCTGGTCACCGTGGTTGCCCGTCGCGAAGCCAAAGCTGATCAGGATTTTTTCCCGCTGACCGTGGATTATCAGGAAAAAACTTACGCGGCCGGTAAAATTCCAGGCAGTTTCTTCAAGCGTGAAGGTCGTGCCAGCGAAAAGGAAATTTTGACCTCTCGCCTGATTGATCGTCCGTTGCGTCCTCTGTTCCCTGAAAGTTTTTATAACGAAGTGCAAATTATCGCCACGGTGATGTCCTCGGACAGCGAAATCGATTCCGATATTCCTTCCCTGATCGGCGCATCCGCTGCGCTGGCCATTTCTGGTATTCCTTTTGAAGGCCCGATAGGCGCTGCTCGCGTGGGTTATTTTGACGGTCAATATCTGCTCAATCCTACTGCGACTCAATTGAAGACTTCACAGATGGATCTGGTGGTCGCCGGTACTGATCGCGCAGTCTTGATGGTTGAATCTGAAGCGCAACAGCTCTCTGAAGAAGTCATGCTGGGCGCGGTGATGTTCGGTCACGAACAGTTTCAGGTGGTAATCGCAGCGATCAATGAAATGGCCGATGCCGTGGGCAAACCGGCATGGGATTGGGTAGCACCTGCTAAAAATGAAGCGCTGATTGCACAAATTGCAGAACTGGCTGAAGCGGAGCTGCAGGCGGCTTATATGGTACGCTCCAAACAGGATCGCACTGAAGCGATTTCTGCCATTCATAATAAGGTCATGGCGGCAGTATCGCCTGAGCTGGAAAAAAATGCAGTGAACGAGTTATTCGGCGCGCTGGAAGCTAAAATTGTCCGTGGTCAGATTTTGAGCGGTGAACCGCGCATCGACGGTCGCGATACCCGCACCGTGCGTAAAATCACGATCCGCAACGGTGTCCTGCCGCGTACCCACGGCTCTGCGCTGTTTACCCGTGGCGAAACACAAGCTGTTGTTGTCGCAACGCTAGGCAGCATGCGCGATGCTCAAAAGGTTGATGCTCTGCAAGGTGAATATTCCGACCGTTTCATGCTGCATTACAACTTCCCTCCGTATGCTACCGGTGAAACCGGCCGTACCGGCAGCCCTAAGCGTCGTGAAATCGGTCACGGTCGTTTGGCTAAACGTGCACTGATCGCGGTACTGCCTAAAGAAGAAGACTTTGGCTATGCGATCCGTATCGTTTCCGAAATCACAGAATCGAACGGTTCAAGTTCGATGGCTTCGGTTTGCGGTGGGTGTCTGTCCATGCTGGATGCCGGCGTACCTTTGACAGCGCATGTCGCAGGGATAGCGATGGGGCTGATCAAGGAAGGCAATCGCTTTGCCGTGTTGACGGATATTCTCGGTGATGAAGATCATCTGGGCGATATGGACTTTAAGGTTGCAGGTTCGGAAGCCGGGATTACCGCCTTGCAAATGGACATCAAGATCAACGGGATTACCCGTGAAATCATGCAGGCCGCGTTAAGTCAGGCAAAAGAAGGTCGTCTGCACATTTTGGCTTTGATGAAGGATTCCATGTCGGGCGCACGCAGCGAATTGTCCGAATTCGCACCGCGCATGATCAAGATGAAGATCAATCCGGAAAAGATCCGCGATGTGATCGGTAAGGGCGGCGCGGTGATTCGTGCCTTGACGGAAGAAACCGGCACGACGATTGATATCGATGATGCAGGTAATATTACGATTTCAAGTGTAAACGGTGAAGCGGGCGAGATCGCCAAAAAGCGCATCGAAGACATCGCCATGGATGTGGAAGTAGGTAAAATCTACGAAGGCCCTGTGGTCAAGTTGCTGGATTTCGGCGCGCTGATCAATATTCTGCCGGGCAAAGATGGTCTGTTGCACATTTCCCAGATTGCCCATGAACGCGTCAACAGCGTTGGCGACTACCTCAAAGAAGGTCAGGTAGTGCGTGTGAAACTGCTGGAAATGGATGACAGGGGCCGTATGAAGCTCTCCATGAAGGCATTGATTGAAGTGCCGGTAGCGAATGGCGCATCTATCGCCGAGTAATTAGCTTTTAAGGTAATAAAAAGACCCGCTTAGGCGGGTTTTTTTATGCAACCTATGCTAAACACGGAAAAGTCACGCTGGGAGTACAGATGGTACGAATTTAAATCAATTTGGTAGCTGTAATCATAAATTCATGCCATGAGTGGCAGATACAAACCGGATAAACTTTGTAAAACGGCATGAATCTGCACAATATGCCGGTTGCAATAGGGTTTTAAAGTTAATTTCTGTATTTTTAAATTGTAATCAAATGTTTTACTGACGAATTAATTCGAGTTGATTCTGTTAACAGCAGTCAGTCGCACCCGTCACCGGGAATACTGAAAGCGTATTTCGAATCAGCATGATTGATGAATCGGGGTATGCGCAAAAGATTCTAATGATGCCAGGTTCGGTTGAGGTTTCAGCGTAGCCATACCGGGGCAAATGACGGCATGCCCATGTCATTGATGGCTTTTCTCATATCGCGTGGCAATTCTTCGGTAGGGCTTGCCGAACAGGCATTCGACGACCTGACGCACCTTATATGGCCAATAATCGCAGCCAATCGATTCGCTTTGGGCGGGATCACGGCTTTTATTTCCCGGCATTCCAACCAAGCCCTCAACTATGTCGTAAGCCTCGTCAGCCAAAACCGCCTTTGGAACGGCCCGGTGCTTTTTTTCCGCCCCGTTCTTCGCCAGTTAAATTTATGCTGCTCATGCCATTAAAAATGGCTAATCCGACCCGATTGGCAAAA
>CAIWRI010000107.1 GCA_903915035.1 uncultured Nitrosomonadales bacterium
ACCCTCACCGTTACCTTGCGGTACTTAGGCAGTTTATTTTCTGTGGCACTGTTCATCACCTCACGGTGTCCGGCCATTAACCGGCATTCTGCTCTGTGGAGCCCGGACTTTCCTCCCCGCACTTGCGTACGCGGCGACTGTCTGGCCAGCTTCAGGGCTGATTTTAACACCGATAAATACAGAACCATAAAGTTTCTCAGCATATCGACTGGAAACGCCACTGGTAGACATAACAATGCCGGCAAAAACCCTGAAATTAAGCCTCCGGAAGTTGCTCCGGTTTGATTTTCAGGGCCGTTGCCGGCATTGTTAAATTGGAAATTCGCTAAAGTTTTTTAAGCGATAGCTGCCAGTGCTGCATTAAACGTGCTGCTTGGTCTCATGGCCGCTGAGGTTTTGGCAAAATCAGGATGGAAATAACCACCCATATCTACCGGTTTTCCCTGAGCTGCGATCAGTTCGGCATTAATTTTTTCCTCATTCTCGCTGAGTGTTTTGGCAAGCTGAATAAAGCGTGATTGCAGGTCTTGATCACCTGTTTGTGCTGCCAGTGCCTGTGCCCAGTATAGAGCAAGGTAGTAATGGCTGCCACGGTTATCCAGTTCGCCTACACGGCGGGCGGGAGAACGATTGTTTTCCAGAATTTTGCCGTTTGCCACGTCCAGTGTTTCGGCCAGTACCTGAGCCTTTGCATTGCTATATTTCTCTGCAAGATGCTCCAGTGACGCACCTAAAGCCAAAAACTCACCCAGTGAATCCCAGCGTAAATAGCCTTCCTGCTGGAATTGCTGAACATGCTTGGGGGCAGAGCCGCCGGCACCGGTTTCAAACAGTCCGCCGCCATTCATCAGTGGCACGATGGAGAGCATCTTTGCACTGGTACCCAATTCCAGAATCGGAAACAGATCGGTGAGATAATCACGCAGCACGTTGCCGGTAACAGAGATGGTGTCCAGACCCGCACGGATGCGATCAATCGAGAATTGTATCGCGTCTTCCGGCGTCATAATGCTGATGTTAAGGCCGCTGGTGTCGTGATCTTTCAGGTAATGTTCAACTTTCTGTATCAATTCCGCGTCATGTGCGCGGTTCTTGTCCAGCCAGAAAACAGCGGGCGTGCCGGTAATGCGGGTGCGGGCAACAGCCAGCTTTACCCAGTCCTGAATTGGCGCGTCTTTTGCCTGACACATGCGGAAAATGTCGCCTTCTTCAACCTTTTGTTCCAGCAAGGTTTGGCCGTTGCTATCCAGTACGCGAACCGTACCTGCACCTGCCAGCTGGAAAGTCTTGTCGTGAGAGCCGTATTCCTCAGCCTGCTGCGCCATCAGACCAACGTTAGGCACGCTGCCCATGGTTTTCGGATCGTAAGCGCCGTGTTTTTTGCAATCTGCGATGACAATCTGATAAATCCGCGCATAGCAACGGTCAGGAATCATTGCTTTGGTGTCATGCAACTTGCCGTCAACACCCCACATTTTTCCTGAATCACGGATCATGGCAGGCATGGACGCATCGACGATAACATCGCTGGGTACATGCAAATTGGTGATACCCTTGTCCGAATTTACCATCGCCAGTTCCGGACGGGTTTTATAGGTATTCTGAATATCGGCTTCAATTTGGCTGCGTTGAGCCTCGGGCAGTTTGGCGATTTTGGCGTACAGATCACCCAGGCCGTTGTTGACGTTGACGCCCAGTTCGCTTAACAGCTTACCGTGCTTCTCGAAAACATCCTTGAAATAGACGGTGACGGCATGACCGAACATGATCGGATCGGACACTTTCATCATGGTCGCCTTCAGGTGCAAAGACAGCAGCACGCCCTGTTTTTGAGCATCAATGATTTGCGCTTCATAGAAATCGCGCAATGCACGGCGGCTCATCACTGCAGCATCAATGATTTCACCCGCTTTTAAGGCTACTTTTTCTTTCAGAACGGTAATCTGGCCATTGCTGTTGGTAAATTCGATCTGAACGGCACCCGCTTCAGCTACCGTGGCAGATTTTTCTGTGCCATAGAAATCGTCGGCGTTCATATGCGCTACATGGGTCTTGGAATCCGTACTCCAGGCACCCATTTTGTGCGGATTGTTCCGGGCAAACTGCTTGACTGCGCCCGCAGCACGCCTGTCCGAGTTGCCTTCGCGCAATACGGGGTTGACAGCGCTGCCGAGGACTTTGCTGTAGCGAGTCTTGATTGCTTTTTCGGCATCATTTTGCGGGTCGTCAGGATAGTTTGGTACTTGAAAGCCCTGCGATTGCAACTCTGCAATTGCCGCTTTCAACTGCGGCGGGGTGGCGCTGATATTTGGCAGTTTGATGATGTTGGCTTCAGGTACTAAAGTCAGTTTACCCAGTTCGCTCAGCTCGTCCGCAATTTTCTGGTCATCAGTCAGGTTTTCCGGGAAATTCGCGAGGATACGACCTGCCAGCGAAATATCCCGTGTTTCGACGGTAACGCCTGCGGCCCGGGTGAACGCTTGTACGATCGGCAGCAGGGAATAGGTTGCCAATGCAGGCGCTTCATCGACCATGGTGTAAATAATTTTATGACTTGTCATATTTTTCTCTTTAGTTAGTTACCGAAACCAGTTACATATTTAAAGTGCTTCCTGTTTCAGGGGCGACAGCTAAGGTCTGCATTGTGATTTTTAACCCTAGCGACAATGCAGACGCAGTAAAATAGCAGCTTAAAATTAATTTGTATATAAATGGCAAGCATTTTACTGTTTAATAAACCTTTTGGCGTAATCTGTCAGTTCAGTCAGGATGGCATGCATCCGACACTGGCGGATTATATTCCTGTTCCAGAATATTATCCGGCCGGACGACTGGATACCGATAGTGAAGGCCTGCTGGTGTTAACTGATGACGGTCAGTTGCAGCATCGCATCACCGATCCGAAACATAAATTGCCTAAAACTTACTGGGTTCAGGTTGAGGGTGTGCCCAGCGTGAGCGCGCTGGCGCAGTTGCAGCAAGGCGTAAAGCTCAAAGACGGTATAACCTTGCCCGCACAGGCAAAACTGATGGAGGAACCGGCGGGCATCTGGCCGCGTAATCCGCCCGTTCGTGAGCGCCGTCTTATTCCGACCAGCTGGCTGGAGCTTGCCATCAGGGAAGGAAAAAACCGCCAGGTGCGCCGCATGACCGCGGCGGTAGGTTTTCCTACGCTGCGTCTGATTCGCTATCAGGTCGGTAACTGGACGCTGGATAATTTGCAACCCGGGACGTGGAAGCTGGCATAGCTGATTTTATGAGATGGACGATTGAAATGACTAATGCAAAATTGATAGAGGCCTCACTGTTGCTGGAGGCGCATCCCGACTTCAAGATAATACGCCGGATTTCGCCCAGAACGGCCTTCCGCGAAAATGAAGGCGCAGCCTTGTTAAGAGGCGTGGTGGTGGATACTGAAACCACCGGTGTTAATACCGACAAGGATGCCATCATTGAGCTGGGAATGGTCTTGTTTGAATATGATCCGCTAACAGGATTGGCATATCGTGTGCTGGCAACCTTTGATCAGCTGGAAGATCCCGGTTTTGCCGTGCCGCCTGAATCAACGGCGGTGCATGGCATTACCGATGAAATGCTCAAAGGATGTCGTATTGATGATGCCGCAGTTGCCGGGTTTCTGGCAGGCGTGAGCCTGGTGATTGCGCATAATGCCAAATTCGACCGCGTTTTTCTGGAGAAGCGCTTGCCCTTGTTCGAGTCGCTGCCCTGGGCTTGCTCCTTTGCCCAGGTGGACTGGCACGGCGAGGGAATCGGTTCGGCCAAGCTCGATTATATTGCTTATCAATACGGCTTCTTTTATGAGGCGCACCGGGCTGAGGGTGACTGCTTCGCCTTGCTGGAAATATTACAACAACCCTTGCCTAAGACGGGGGAATTAGTGCTGTCCTGCATATTGCATAGTCTGAGTCAAAAAAGTTATCAGATATTTGCCACCGGTTCGGCTTTTGATACCAAGGATATCCTCAAGGCGCGAGGTTACCGCTGGGATGCGGTGAAAAAATGCTGGCATACTACGCTGGCAGGTGATGAGGCGATCAAGGCTGAAGTGGTCTGGCTAAAGCACAGCGTTTATGGTGGCAGAGTTGCCAGAGTTGAAATTGAAGTGCACAATTGCCTGACTCGTTTTTCCAACAGGGCAGGGAAGCTGGCCATCAAGGAAATATGAAAAACAGGATTCAGAATTCAGGATTAAATTAACTTTACAGGAATAAATTTTATGAAAGCAGTACTTTTGATTTGCATGATGTTGCTGATGACAACTGTTTTTGCCGCTGAACAGGCGGCACCGCCTGCACTTAGCGTCGTTCAGGGTGAAGTGCTCGAAGTGCGCGACGTGGATAATTACACCTATCTCAGACTCAAGACCCGCGATGGCGAAACCTGGGCTGCCGTTAGCAAAGTCGTTAACAAAACATCTGTTGCCAAGGGTAGTCAGGTGACCATTGAAAATGCAATGGTAATGAATAACTTCGAGAGCAAATCGCTGAAGATGACTTTCAAGACGATACTTTTCGGCAATCTGGCCGGCGCGCAGGCTCACTCTGCAGCGGTCGTAGGTGACGTAAAAGTTGCCAGAGCCACCGGCAAAAATGCCCGTACGGTAGCAGAAGTTATAAAGAATGCTGCCGCGTTAAATAGTCAAACTATCGTCCTTCACGGCAAAATCGTTAAATATAATCCCGGCATCATGGGGAAAAACTGGCTGCATCTGCAGGATGGTTCGGGAGTTGCCGGCAGTAACGATATTCTTGTAACCACTCAGGAGGAAGCGAAACTGGGCGATGTCGTGACGGTGAGCGGGCTTGTTCGCATCAATCAGGACTTCGGTGCGGGCTACGTCTACAAGGTACTCATCGAACAGGCGACGCTGCAGAAGTGACGGGCTGGCGCTTTGATAGTCGGCTGCGCCGCTTGATCAGCGCTTAATGTCCTGCATATGGTGTACTGTGCGCAGGGCGGGAGACATGCCTGCCGGCGCACAGCTTCAGTCCGCGTTAACGGGGGCGCGTCTGTCAATCAGCGGCAAAGCAGCAAAACGCGTGGCATCATGCTTCTGACAAAATTCGGTAAATGCAGCTAAATTCATCGGTTTGGCAATAAAATATCCCTGCGCCATATCGCAGCCTACCCTCTTCAGGGCATCAAGATCCTGCTGCGTTTCCACTCCCTCGGCCACACTCTTGACGTTCAGTTTATGCGCCATGTCTATGCTCGACTTGACCACGATGCGCAAAGCCTCATTGCAAGCAAATTCCTTGACAAAGGACTGGTCGATTTTCAATTCAGTGAAGGCAATCCGCGTGAGTTGCTGCATGTTGGAATAGCCGGTACCGTAATCGTCAATGGACAGCCTGAAACCATGCATGCACAAGCGTGCCAGGTTTTCCAGTGCGTGTGCAACATCGGTCATGAGTGCGGACTCGGTGATTTCCAGTATCATGCGACGCGGATCAAGCCCGGCATCCTTCACCACGCGGGTGATCTTGTGCGCCAGTTCGGTATTATTCAGCGAAATCAGCGACAGATTGACGGAGACGGTGATGTCCGGGTTTTCTGACTGGAGCAAACGACAGGCAGCCGCCGATTTTTCCAGCATGATGAAAGTGAGTTCGTCGATATGGTTGTTCAGTTCGAGCTGAGCAATAAAAGCATAAGGGGAAATAACGCCGTGTTCGGGATGTAGCCAGCGTACCAGCGCCTCCATTCCGCTGAGCTTACCTGTTTTTAAATCAATTTTGGGTTGAAAGTACGGTTCAAACTGATCGGCGCGCATTCCTTGCCGTATTTCCTCCAGGCTGAAAGCATGCGTTGCGGCGATTGTTTGCCGAACGTTGATTTCATGCGGCTCAAATTGAGCAATGAGCGATTTGAGTTGCGCCAGCGAGATGGGTTTCTCAACCACCCCGATCAGATTGATACCATAGGCTTTGGCCATGGTTTGGATGGATGCGAGCAGCGCCCTGTCCAGTGTGCTGAGGATCAGCACGGAGACGCCAGATTTCCGCTTTTCCAGATGCCGCATGAACTCCATGCCATCCATTTCCGGCATGTCCATATCGCATAGCGCAATATCCACCGGAATCACCGCTTGATCAATGACTTCCAGCGCCTGTTTGCCGTCACCCGCCTCACAGATGTTCAATACCCCGAGAGATTGCAGCATGTTTACAATCAAGCTGCGCTGAAAACTATCGTCTTCAATCACCAGGATGTTTAAGTTGTGCAAAGTCATTTTAGTGCTCCGTTTGCCGCGTTGATTTGGGCAAGATGTGCTTCCAGTAATTGGCAGGCTTGCCCAAGTTCAATGAGTGCGGTCTGTGTATTGTCTGTTTTGCCATCCCGCCCCGCCCGTTCGAGTGCAGCGCAGGCACTGGCCATGCGGGTTGCGCCCACCATGCGACATGAGCCTTTCATGCGATGCGCAGTGCGTGTCACGTTGATCATATCACTAGCGGCCAGCATGCCGGCCAGTTTGGTCATGTCCGTTAGCATATGCGAGTAAAAATCGCGCAACACTTTAATCTGTTCAATCTTATCCGGGACAACCTTGCCAAGTTCAGCATAATCGACAGGCGCGGCATGCTGTGCATCTGCGGTCAAAAGCGGGATTGCAACCGGCATCGCGTCCGCTTCGGCAAGCGATAGCCACTTTGCCAGCACTTTTTTGAGTTGCGTCAGATCAGTAGGTTTGATGAGCAACTCATCCATGCCGGCAGCAAGACACCGTGCCAGTTCGCCCAGCAGCGCATTGGCGGTCCAGGCAATGATCGGGGAGCGCGGTAGTTTTAGCTCCGCTTCAAGCTGGCGTATTGCCTGTGTCAGCGCATAACCATCGAGTCCCGGCATGTGACAGTCGGTAATGACCAGCGCGTATTGTCCTGCGCGCCACAATGTCAGGGCTTCATTGCCATCCGCAGCCGTTCCGGCACGCAAGCCCAGCAGCTCGATTTGCCGCGCCAGCAGATTGCGATTGGTCGGATGGTCATCTACTGCCAATACCAGAGGCGCATGGTCTTTTTTGTCGATCAAGGGCAGTACGGTGCGCTGGGCTACTACCGGATACTGCATAGCAAACAAATCACCGGGGGCGGCGGAGACCGGCAGTACCACGGTCAGACTGAAGGTGGAACCCTTGCCCGGTTCTGAGCTCAAGGCTATCTGTCCGTCCAATAAGTCCGCCAGTCGACGGCAAATTGCCAGCCCGAGTCCGGTGCCGCCGTACTGACGGGCGGTGTCGGCGCCGGCTTGCTGATAACGGTTGAAAATGCGCTCCCAAAGTGCCAGCGGGATGCCGATACCGGTGTCCCTGACTGAAAAACAAATTTGCTCTCCGCTTTCCAGCGAGGCTAACCGGGTGGCGCACAACTCGACCTCGCCCCGGGGCGTGAATTTGATCGCATTGCTGACAAAATTATTCAACACTTGCGACAAGCGCAGCGGATCGACGATATGTGCCGCGCTAAGCGCCGGATCACTGTGCTGCCAGAGTCGCAGATTTTTGGCGCTGGCGCTGTGCGAATAAGTATTGACGACTTCTTGCAGCAGGCGGGATAGCGAAGTGGATTGAGGTGAGAGCGCCAGTTGGCCTTCCTGTATTTTCGACCAGTCGAGAATGTCGTTGACAATACGCAGTAAGCCGCCGGCTGAATCACGTGCCGTTTGCAATAACTTGTGTTGATCCCCGGCCAGTGCTGACAAGGAGAGTAATTCCAGCATACCCAGCATGCCGGTCAGCGGGGTGCGTATTTCATGGCTCATGGTGGAGAGAAAGGCATCCTTGGCCTGGTTGGCCTGCTCCGCCATATCTTTGGCGGCAATCAGCTTCTGCTCGAACTGTCGGCGCTCGGTAATATCCCGCACTGTGCCGGTAAAATAGCGCGTGCCGCTCAACCACATCTCATTGACGGCCAGATACATCGGAAAGGTGGTGCCGTCCCGTCGCACCCCTGTCACATCCCGTCCTTTGCCGATTAATTTTGCCTTGCTGGTGGTAAGGTAAGCGGCCAGATAACTGTCGTGCAGCTGGCGATCAGGCGCTGGCATCAGCATACTGATATTTTGTCCGATTAACTCAATCTGGCTATAACCGAACAACTGGCGGGTGGCCGCATTTGCCGTCTCGATGCAGCCGTGTTCGTTAATGGTGATGATGCTGTCAGCGACAGTATTGAAAATGGTTGCGATACGCGTGCTACTGTCGTGCAGTAACTGTTGCGCAGCCTCTTCTTCACTGACATCGCGGAACACCAGTACGGCACCGATCACCTGTCCGTCACGTCCACGTATCGGCGCGCAGCTGTCGGCAATCACCCGCTCGCTGCCATTTTTTGCAATGAGTACGGTGTGATCGGGCAGGCTCTGTATGATGCCCTTTGCCAGGGTGTCCATTACCGGTACACGGGCTGGCAGTCGGGTCTGCTGATTGATAATGTTAAACACGGTTTCAGCCGGCTGTCCGTGTGCTTCGGCCTGTAAATAGCCGGTGAGTTGTTCAGCGACAGGATTCAAACGCATCACGCGTCCGGCAGCATCGGTGCTCAATACCGCATCCCCGATGGACTGAAGGGTGACGGCCAGATATTCTTCACTGCTGCGCAATTGATCCTGTATCTCGTAGCGGCGGGTGATGTCCTGAGTGATTTTGGAATAACCTTGTATCTCACCCGCATCATTGAAGAGCGGGGTAATCACCACTTGGGCAAAGAAGCTGGAACCGTCGCGGCGCACGCGCCAGCCTTCATCCTCGGATCGACCCTGTTGGCAGGCCAGGGCAAGTTCGGCTTCGGGTTTGTCCTGAGCGTCAGCGGGGAAAAAAATAGCAAAGTGCCGGCCTATGATTTCATCCCGGCGATAGCCGTGGAGTCGTTCCGCACCCTGATTCCAAGTGATTATATGCCCGCTGACATCGAGCATGATATTGGCCAGATCCTTCACGCCATCCACCAGCAAGCGGTAACGCGCTTCGCTGACATGTAAATGCTTGTTTGTTTCCAGTAGCTGCGCCAGCAAATTTCTCAGGCGACCCAGCGCAAAGCTGAACAAACCACCCATCAGGCAAAACATGAAGATTGAAACCAGTGTCATAGGCGTTGGCAACTCGAAGGAGAATTGCGGCGGGATGAAGAACCACCAGACAATGAGCGTGGATATCACGGTGGAAATCAGTCCCGGAATGAGACCGCCTATCCAGGCGCTAAAAAAGACCGCGGGATAAAACAGAAACCAGACTAACGGCTGAAACACAGACCAGAATGTCCATTGTAGAAAAAATGCCAGCAGGGGCATTAGCAAAGCCAGAATAGGACGCAAGCGGATAGTGCTTGTGTATTTCATGATTGCACCGGTGGTGGATTAGTTTAAGGTTTTGCGGCTCACAATACCCTACCTTTTTGTTAATAGATATAAGAAAATCCCTAGTTTCAATCAGTTGGCGCACTAGTTGGGTGCGACAGTGGAACGGTCAGGGAAGGAGTTCATGCAGGGCGCTTCAGTTTTTCGTGTCGAATCAGCCGTCATATCGCTTAGTGGAGAATAATCGCCTCGATGTTTGATCAAGCATTTAGTCACCGGAATCACAGCGAATATCTGAAGCATCAATATGGGGAGGACGGGATGGCCGGCGGGGAAAACTGCCGCATTGATCTCGCCAGGCGAGTTGTTCCGGTCGTTATCGCGCGCAATGTATAGACCATCAGGCATATTGCTTCGTATCCGTCCGTCTAGCTCACCTGTTCAGGCGAGCCAATTTATGCAGCAGGTTTGATGGGCAGAAGTTCGTCGATGCGGCGCATGGTCCAGACGGGAAGTTTTTCCAGCGTATCTTTTAGCCAGGCAGATGGTTCGATGC
>CAIWRI010000108.1 GCA_903915035.1 uncultured Nitrosomonadales bacterium
GGAAGTGGAAAGTGGGAAGTGGAAAGTGGAAAGTGGGAAGTGGAAAGTGGAAAGTGGAAAGTGGAAAGTGGGAAGTGGGAAGTGGAAAGTGGGAAGTGGGGAGTGGGAAGTGGGGAGTGGGGAGTGGGGAGTGGGGAGTGGGGAGTGGGGAGTGGGAAGTGGGAAGTGGGGAGTGGGGAGTGGATAAGGAATAAGGGATAAGGGATAAGGGAGGGATGTTATTTCAATTTCAGGAAAACAACCAGATCAGAATATTGACTCAAAACACCATCCGTCGTCAGTAAATAGGCCGGCAATGACAAGGCTTGCGAGATCAGCAACCGATCAAATGGGTCTCTGTGATACCAGGGAAAATCGACCAGCGCATAACATTGTCCGCCTGTCACCGGTAACTCGGTAAAACCGGTATCAATGGCCAGCCGATGAATATCATCGGGGTTAAATTCAAAATACGCGCGATTTAACGAACGTTTGATTGCCACTTCCCAAATACTCGCGGAACTGAAATAAACCGTATTATCCGGGTCAGCCAGATTTTCAGCGATCTGTTGTGACAAACGCTCGGGTGCTAACAAGGCTGCCAATAAGATATTGGTATCCAGCAAATAAACATGTACGGCCATTTAATTGCCCGACTCGAACATATCAGTTATTTGAGCTGCAGCCAACTCATCAAAATGCTCAGGGAACATAAACTGCGGCTTTCCAAGCCCTAACTTACGCATTGGCCTTGCAACAGGTACCAGGGCGACTAAACGCGCCACCGGCTTACCTGCACGGGCAATTACAATTTCTTCGCCCGCCTCCGCCTGATCAACGAATCGGGAAAAATGGGTTTTAGCTTCGTGAATATTGACGGTTTGCATGGCGCGTGACTTTATTTTTTAAGTGGACTAATGCTAGTCCGAATCAGGCAATAATGCAAGGTGGAAAGTGGAAAGTGGAAAGTGGGTAGTGGGTAGTGGATAATGGAGAAGGGAAAGTGAGAAGTGGGATAATTTGAAGCAAAAAAGCGCGATGCCTAAGCCCGCGCCTTTTTAATCTCTAAAACTTTACAACTGCTTAGCTGAAGAATGCAGCCAGTGCAGCCGCCGGGATGTCCACTCCGGTCAACTTGGCTTTTTGCAGCACTTCCCAGAAATAACGGTAAGTGGCGCGGTCATGCAATTCGCCTGCATATTGAATCGGACCCCAGTCGGCTACTTGCGCTTCCAGCAGGATATTTGCCGCATCAGAGACTTCGCCGTAATTTGGTTTCATCGCGTCAACGATAGCCTGAATCTGGGTAGGGTAGATGCTCCACATACGCTGAAAGCCGAATTCGTGACGCGCGCGACTGGCATCATTGTAAGTAATCTCGGCATTTTTCAAGTCCAGCGTCACGTTGTGCGCAGGAACGACGCCGTGCGCCAGTGCAGCAGCGACCACATTGGCCTTGGCACGCGCCAGCAGGCGATGTTCAAACTGGCCGGGGCTGCGCATGGCAGAGGCGGGAATCGCGCCGTAATGGCCGCTGACGAAATCCATCAGACCGAAGTCGAGCACCTGCAACCAGGGGAGGGCTGCGATTTCATAGGCTTCATGCAGTGCGCCGTGCGTTTCTACCAGAATATGGATAGGAATTTCACGGGTGATGCCGTTGTCGCTTGCCACCTTTTGTATGTAGGCGATCATCTCTGCTGCTTGAGCGGCACGGGTACATTTAGGGATGGTGATGTAGGTCAACACTTGACCTGCGCCTGCCACCAGAATGTCCACGTCCAGACGCCATGCGGCATGCGTGTAGTCATGGATGCGCGCGCCTGCCATTTTGTGCTTGTTGGCGTCAGAATTCAAAACGCGCACGATCATGCCGGCGTGTTCGCGCTCCTGTCCTGCCGCAGCGCCGTCTTCACAGTCGCAGGTGATGTCGAATATCGGACCTAAGCTGTCTTGCAACGACATGGCCTTGAGGATGAGCTTTTCACTGCCGGCAAAATGCTCGCAACTTGGAATGGCCGGAAAAGACTTTTCTCCGCCGAACAGGGCTTGATTTGGGTGGGTAACTTGTGACATGAGGATTCCTTATCTGCGTGGCATAAAAATGGTGTAATCAAGGTCAAGCACGACGTCAGGGTGATAAACCCGTTTGCCGTTTTTCTCTATGTGCGTATCGGGCAATTCGCTTGCTGCGATATTTTTCAGGCCTACCATGCGCAGTCGCAGCGCGCCGATATCCGTTCTGCCCGGCAATTCCCATGCATCGAGCACTTCAGTCCAGGTGTAAATGGTGTCGCCGCCAAAACAAGGGTTGCTGTGCGTGCCGGAATTGATGGCGGCAATACATAGCGCATTTTCCAGTCCGTCGTAGGACAGCGCGCGGCATAGCGAAATCACATGACCGCCGTACATCAGGCGACGAGCGAAGGGCGAACTCTTCATCATCTTGTCATCAAAATGCAGGCGCGCATTGTTCTGGTAAAGCTTGGTCGCCAGGGTGTGATCGCTGTCGTCCACCGTCATGCCGGCCGGATGATTGATGCGCTCGCCTACCACATAGTCGCCCCATAGCTTGTCGCTGCCGGTCTCTGCGGTTTCAAACTTGGAATAATCAGCGAATTCAGGCAGATACAGACGGTCAACGGTAACCGCATCCGGCAACTCAGGAATCACGGTCTCGGGAGCCGGACGGGACAAGTCCTGCTTGTGCACCATGACCCAGCGTTTCCATTCCAGCACGATTTGACGGTTCTGGTTTTGCGACACGGAATGCACGTAAACCACGCCATTGGTGCCACTGGAGTTTTGCTTCAGTCCAATGACGGTCGAAGCGGTACTCAGGGTGTCGCCGGCGTAAACCGGTTGCAAAAAGCGCACGTCGGCATAACCTAAATTGGCGACCGCGTTGACGGAAATATCCGGCACGGTTTTGCCGAAGGCAATGTGAAAAGCCAGCAGGTCATCAATAGTTTGCTTGCGATAGCCTAAGGCATGCGCCACAGGTTGCGCGCAGTGCAGAATGTGCCGGCTACCGGTCAGTCCAAGATACAATGAGGCATCGCCCTCCGTGAGGGTGCGCGGCGTGGCGTGTTGTATCACCTGCCCCAGAGAAAAGTCTTCGAAGAAATTGCCGCGACCCGGTTGCCTAGTTTGGTTTTGCATATTCTTGTTCCATTTTAACGATCATTTCACTCAGATTTAACAGTCGTTTAGCTTCAGCAATATGATGATGCTCTACCAGACGGTCGCTGACAACAACGATACCGCTTCCTTCTGCATTAGCGGCGGACAGTGCGCTGATGATTTCGCGCGACATCTTGACCTCGGAAGGCTTGGGTGTAAAGGCGTCGTTGGCATAAGTCAGTTGCAACGGGTGCACCATGGATTTCCCGTCAAAGCCCATGTCACGGGCAAGACGACAGGCGTATTCGAATGACTCGATATCCTTAAAGTGACTGTTGGTGCCATCCACTACGGCGCGTTTGTAGGCGCGGCCAGCCAGAACCACCATGGACAGACTGGCTAACAGAGGAATGCGTTCGCGTGTTCTGTGCGCGTGCAATTCGGAGATCAATTCGGATGTCGCCATGATCATGCAGGCAATGCGGTCCGATGCACTGGCAATTTCTTCGGCATGAAGCACCGCCAGCGGACTGGCTATCATCACCATCACCGGCATATCCTGACCGCCCGCCTCATCAAGCACGACTAATGCGGCAAGCACATCAGCACGACTTTCGATATTGCTGAACAGGATCGCGTCGGCACCTATCTTTGCCACAGCCTTGATATCATCGTGCCCCCAGGGGGACTTCAGATCATTGACGCGGATAATGACTTCGCGCCCGCCATAGCCGCCTTGCTTGACTGCATCTACCACATTCTGCCGTGAAGATTCCTTGGCACTGATTATGATGGCATCACCCAGATCCAGAATCACCGAATCAGCCGGTAATGTACGCGCCTTCTCCAGGTAACGCGTATTGCACCCTGGTACATAAAGCATGGAACGACGAGGTCGAAAATAGTTGTTCATTATGGTTCCCTTGTTGATGCTTAGAAAAAGCTTTTCATCCACGAAATTCACGAAATGCGGCAAGCAGGGATATTGCGCTGTACGCAATAACTCGCAGATAAAATCAAGATGTTAACTAAGCTTTATTGCTCACCAAACCGGCAAGAACTCAACCAAATATAACCACATGAATTTGTTCGTGTTTTTCAGTGTCTTTCGTGGACAACGGCTGTTTTTAGGTTGATGCGCCTTATTACGAATTATTTCATCAGGCATTCGATGTTCGATTCTATCGGCAGAAAAATCCAGTGTCAACAAAATTCTTATATCTTCTATAAGACATAAAATACTAGACTTATCGAATTTAGCATGATATAAATTCGCAAATCATACAGCGATCAAACAGGAACAAGACTAATGAGCACCCCCGTATTCCAACCGCTATACCGGCAAATCAAGGCTCTGCTGACGCAAGGCCTGATCTCGGGCGAATGGGGTCCGGGAGATGCGATCCCCAGCGAAATGGAACTGGCGGCCCGCTTCGGAGTGAGTCAGGGCACGGCAAGGAAAGCCATAGATGAGCTGGCTGCCGAGAATATCCTGATGCGCCGACAGGGCAAGGGCACTTTTGTCGCAACGCATTCCGAAAACGTGGTCAAACTCAGATTTTTGCGACTGGTTTCCGTCGACGGTAGCAAGGAAACTTTGTATAACAAGCTGCTGAGCTGCGAACGTGCAACGGCATCCGCCAGCATTGCCCGCATGCTGGAGATCAAGTCCGGCAGTGCGGTGATAGAAATCAAGCGATTGCTGCTATTTTCGAATAAGCCGCTGATCCTTGACCGCATCATTCTTCCGGCCAACGCATTCAAGGGTGTCAACGCCGAACGGATCGAGCAGTTCAATGGCTCTATGTACCGGATTTATGAATCATTGTTGGGAATACGCATGGTGCGCGCCGAGGAGAGGCTTGCCGCCATCGGGGCGGATACGGAAACCGCTGAGGCGCTGAATCTCAAGCCCGGCACACCGCTGCTGAGCATAGAACGTGTATCATACACCTATGGGGATAAACCCATGGAATGGCGACTGGGTCTGTGCCTGACTGATGACCATCATTACATGAACCATCTCGAATAATTGATGGATTATAAGTTTTTTTGACAGCGGGAATATAAGGTAGGGGTAATATGAAAAACATGGAAGTACACCAAGCCAGTTCTGGCAGTGAAACCAGCCGGAATGTCGATTCCAGCATGATGGGCGGTTATTGGCCCGGTATCCAGTTGTATTATCCGCCGGTCAAATATGCGCCAGCGCTGGGAATATACGAGGATCTCGAAGCCGCCGCGCTGCGCATGAAAAAACATGCGCACCCGACTCATGCCCACACGCTGATCTTCGATCTGGAAGACGGATGCCGCCAGAAGGAAATGAGCCGAACTTTGCTGCGTCAGGAATTGCCCTTATTCAAACGCAGACATGAAGTCGCCATCGCAATCCGCGTAAATCCTTTTCGCACCGAGGAATACGAACTTGATATGCAACTGGTCAGAGATCTGGCCGAGCATATTGATGTGGTTATGCTGGCGAAGGCGGGTGAAGCCTATGGCGCTGCCGAAGTACGCGATTTATCCAGCTTTCTGGTCGGTCTGCAACATCCTATCTCGATTCAGCCTATCATCGAACACCCGAAATCGCTCAAGATCGCGCCTGATCTGATGCAATACAGTACGGTTAAACACGTGGTGTTCGGTATCCATGACTTTTCAAAAGCGATGGGTATACAGATCACGCCGGAACACTGGACTGAAGAGTTGAAATACTTTCTTAATCAGATCATGTTCGAAGCACGTATCGCCGGTAAAGGGGTCATCGGTGGTGTGGAAACCCTGATCGGTTCGAGCAGCATGCCGGACACCTTCATTGAACCGCATGATGTACGCCGCTGGCTGGATTTGCACGGCGAAAATGAATCCCGCATTGTATATAAGCACGCCTGTCAGGAAGCTGCGATGGGCTTGACCGGCAAGCAAGTGATCCATCCCGGACATATCCATCTGTGTAAGGTGGCCTACACACCGTCACCTACCGAGATTACCCAGAAAATCAGAATATTGAAGGCTGCGATCGAGGCGGATGCTCTGCTGGGCGGCGCAATACGCATTGATGGTCAAATGCTTGATCCTCCGATGTTCGGTAAGGCGTTGCAAACCCTGCTGAGAGCGCATGCCTTGCGCGCACTCACCTCAGCTGACGGCGAGTTTGCCATGATGGTATTGCAACTCATGCCAACGCAGGTTGTTCGCGAAAACTGGCCGTATGGCGTTATTCTGTAACCTGAAATCAGCGTAGCGTTTACCCCTTATCCTCATTGAGGTAAGGGGGAGCGCAGGTGCACGCGCCTGGTTTTTTAATATTTTTGGCATTTAACAAAGCCCATTTAGGAAGCAATATGACAACATTTGAACCGTTTGAACCCTGGGTATGGACCGTCCCTGAAAAATTTAATATCGGTGTTGCCTGTACCGACGCGCATCTGGGCACGCCCGCTGCCGACAATATCGCCATGATCGTGGAAGACGACAAGCTGGGAACGTCGCAAATCACGTTTACCGAACTGGCCGGACGCACCGGTCGTTTTGCGCAATTATTGAGAAATCTTGGCGTGGGTGCCGGCGAGCGCGTGCTGATCCGCCTGCCAAATTGCCTGGATTATCCAACCGCATTTTTGGGGGCGATGAAGCGAGGTGCAATTTCGGTTCCAACCTCCACCTTGCTGACGGCTGAAGAAGTTGCCTATCTCGCACAGGATTCGACTGCACAAGTTCTGGTCACAGACAAAGCTGCCTGGCCTAGCTTGAAGGACAATCTGAAAGATGCGGTTAATCTGCGCCACGTGCTGCTCTCAGGCCCGGGTGAAGTGCTGGCCGTTGACGGTCTGAATGTTCAGGATTTGGATACGGCCTTGGCCGCCATCGTTGAATGTGAGCCCTCGCATCAGACGCTGTCAACGGATCCTGCCTACCTGGTTTATACCTCAGGCACGACCGGTTACCCCAAAGGCGTACTGCATGCGCATCGCGCGCTGATAGGCCGCACACCGGCATCGACCTACTGGTTCGATTTTGCCGCCGAAGGCGATCGCATCATGCACTCGGGAAAATTCAACTGGACCTATGTGCTGGGTTCCGGATTGATGGATCCGCTGTTCCTGGGTAAAACCGTGATCGTTCACGAAGGCAAGAACGATGCAGATACCTGGCCCCGGCTGATCAAAAAACATTCCGCGACGATCTTTGTCGGCGTACCGACCATCTATCGTCAGATCGTGCAAAAGAGTGCATACACCCGTGCCGATGTGCCCAGCCTGCGTCACTGCATGAGTGCGGGAGAGCATCTGTCCGATGAAGTGCTCAGCCAGTGGCGTGAACGTTTCGGCGTGGATATCTATGAAGCGGTCGGCATGTCGGAGTTTTCCTACTACCTGTGCCAAACCATCTCGCGTCCGATTCGTCCGGGCTCAGCCGGCTTCCCGCAACCGGGTCACAACATACAACTGCTCGATCCTGACACTTTGCAGCCAGTGGCAGCAGGCGAAGAGGGCATGATCTGCGTACCTTCAGATGATCCTGGTTTGTTCCTGAAATACTGGAATATGCCGGAAGAAACCGACAAACACGTGCACGACGGATGGTTTTTCACCGGCGATTACGCGCGTTATGACGACGAAGGTTATATCTGGTTCCTGGGACGCAAAGATGACATTATCAAGAGTTTTGGTTACCGTGTGTCACCCTATGAAATCGAACGCGTACTGAAATCTCACCCGTCGGTGGCCGATTGCGCCTCTGTCGGTGAAGAAATCGAAAAAGATAAAGTGCTGGTGGTAGCTTATGCCATTATGCATCCGGGCAGCACGACCACGGCGGATGAATTGCTGGCTTTCGGACGTGAACACCTGGCCGCTTATAAGGCACCGAAAACCATTTATCTTGCACAAGATTTTCCACGCACCAAGAACGGCAAGATCCTGCGCCGGGAAGTGAACCCGGGTATCGCAACTTCCAGGTCGGCAATACGATAATAAAAAGCGTTTGATCCACGAAACGCACGAAAGAAATCAAAGTTTTGTTATCCCACCGAGGCGGTGATAATTTAAAAATCAATATAAAATTGAATTTTTTCGTATTTTTTGCGAGCATCCGCTATTTATTAGCGGATTGCCTGCCGGAAGCGTTTCGTGAATTTTGTGGACAACTGCGGCTTTTAGGATAACATCCACCGGCAAGCCGCGAAGTAAAGCTGAAAAGATGCCTTATAATGCATCCGCCCTGCTCAACTTTGCGCCATGTTTAACCTCCATGCTCGCGGCATGCAACTGCTTTGCGGTAAATCAAACCGTATATTGTTAACAAAAATGGAGAATTCCGGCATGCAAAAGAAATTTCAACTACTGATGGCGGGGCTGATTCTGGCATCAATGACTAGCGGTGCGCTTGCACACGGTGACGTGACGCCTCATCCGGTCGATACGTCCAGCCTCACGCCCATTGGTACTGAATGGGTAGTACCCAATCCCTATCGCGGCAACGAAAAAGCGATTTCAGTCGGACTTGATGGATACGAGCACAATTGTGCCGGATGTCACGGCCTGTATGCAGTGTCCGGTGGCGTAGCGCCTGATCTGCTGAAGCTCAATGCGGAATGTCTTTCTATTGCGTCAAAAAATGCTCAAGCAGCTTGCATGAATGATAGCGATGATTACTTCAAGACAAGAACACTGAACGGCAAAAAGAACAGCGAAGGCCGGTACACGATGCCAGCCTACGATGCGGTATTTACGCAGGAAGCAGTATGGGCTATCAAGGCCTACATTGACTCGCGCACACTGGAAGAAGCGGCCAAAAGCACGGCCAAGCATTGAAGGTTCGCTTAAAGTGCAACAATAAATAATTAAGGACTTGCGACTTAACCGTTGCAAGTCCTTTTTCATTTAGCCTAAAATTCGCAGTGGGGTCAGGTCTCCCGTTTTGCGCCGGAGACCTGCCCCCGGCATTACCTAGACGATATAAGGACAAAAGATGAGCATCAAGTCAGACAAGTGGATACGCCGCATGGCGGAGCAGACCGGCATGATAGATCCATACGAACCAAAACAGGTGAAGGAAGTAGACGGCAAGAAGATCGTGTCTTACGGCACCTCAAGCTACGGCTACGATATCCGTTGCGCGCGCGAATTCAAGCTGTTCACCAATATCAACAGCACCATCGTCGATCCAAAGAACTTCGACCCGAATTCATTCGTCAACGTGGAGGCTGACTTTTGCGTAATTCCACCCAATTCCTTCGCACTGGCGCGCACCGTAGAGTACTTCCGTATTCCGCGCAACGTGCTGACCATTTGCCTGGGTAAATCAACCTACGCGCGCTGCGGCATCATCGTCAACGTCACACCGTTTGAACCGGAATGGGAAGGCTATGTTACGCTGGAATTCTCCAACACGACACCGCTGCCAGCTAAGATCTACGCCAACGAAGGCGTGGCGCAGGTACTGTTCTTCGAAAGCGATGAAGTGTGCGAGACCTCGTATAAAGACCGCGGCGGCAAGTATCAGGGACAGGTCGGCGTTACCCTGCCGAAAGCCTGAACTGCATCAATTTACTTTTGATATTAAATGATCACAGACCAACAAATTATCTGGCGCTCACCTGAAGGCAAAGTCATTGCCTGTGTGGAGAAAATCAAAGTGCTACAGGAAAACTTGATTGAGATCCGTCAGGTCTGCCAGGATGCCCTTGTCGATGCGGTGCTCATGGGTTGTGACGAAGAGCAGTTTCGCCTAGTGCTGGCCGGCCTGGTCGATCAACTCAAGAACCCCTATCCGCCAAGCTGATAAAGCACGGCGTGCAAGCGATTAACTGATGTTACACAGCAACATCAGTTAATCAGACATAAAAGCAATTTCGCCGGTGGCAGACCGGCAGCGGGTTACTTTGGATGCGTCCATGTTTGCCTTAAAGGATGCGCCAAAACTGCGTTTTCTTTTGCAGCCAAAAAAGATAAAGCAAAGACGACCGGCCAAGCCGCCAGTCTGATGCCTATCAGGCCGCGTACCCTCAATAGCCGGCAAACAGCGGGCTGCGGAACTCGCACGATCCGCTGCGCGGCCACGTGCTCAAACAGAACCAGCGACTTGCCAGCTTAGTCGATTGGCTAGTTGTTTCATCAGTCCTCGCCCAGCCGCACCGCTGTTTGTGATCTGTTTTCGGCAGCACACAGGGGCGACAAACAAGGGGAAAAAAGCATCACAGTAAAAAAGGCCAAAAACCAAATTTTATGGCGAGTGCGTAACATCAGCTATTAACCTGTTTCAGTTATCAGAATCCCGCGCCGCCCCGTCATCCGCCGGATGAGGTAGAGCACAGCATCAATGTAAACAACACCCGATTGGCCAAAACACGCTTGCACGCTACGCCGGGTTGATAAACCGGCTCTTTAACACCTGTATCGCAAATGAACAATTGTTCCATATTGTCACAGATCATCCGGAGTGACTCAAATCGACTGAAAAGTTTATACGGCAGACTATCCAGTAAAAAGTTCCCCCCTCTTCACGGGAAAATTTCCCGCTCTTCACGTGTAAAAATAAACACTTAACTTCAGCTATTTATCGCCTCACTTTACAGTACCGGCAATCAGGCAATAATGTTTAATTAATCATGGCATGGAGTTTGCTTATAAATGAAGTGCTAGTGCAATTAAGATTAGTACCATTTCGGATTAACAAAGGGAGGATAGTATGAATAAAAAGCTTATTATGGTCGCACTGTTGAGCGCATTTGCGGGGAGTGCTGCAAACGCGGCAGTGACCGATGCGATGATCGCGAA
>CAIWRI010000109.1 GCA_903915035.1 uncultured Nitrosomonadales bacterium
GTCATGATGCCTGCCCTCTGATTAAATTAGACTTTCCACTCACCACTCACCACTCACCACTCACCACTCACCACTCACCACTCACCACTCACCACTCACCACTCACCACTCACCACTCACCACTCACCACTCACCACGTCTAGTTGTCCAGCAGTCTCACCAGTCCGTCCAGTCCGACAAAGTTAAACGCATAGCTGGCCTCTCTTCGTACCACTGGCTTCGCGTGATAGGCGATGCTCACACCCGCTTGCGCCATCATTTTTAAATCATTTGCCCCGTCGCCCATGGCGATCACCTGCTCAGACTTAAGACTCAGCGCTTTACGTATTTTTATAAGCCAGTTTGCCTTGCCTTGTGCATCGAGTATTTCGCCCAATACTTTGCCGGTTAGTTTGCCGTTCTCGATTTCCAGTGTGTTGGCATGCGTATAGTCCAGGCCCAATCTGGATTTCAGGCGTTCGGTGAAGAACAGGAATCCGCCTGAGACCAGCAGGGTTTTGATGCCGTGCTTTTTGAATGCTGCGAGCATGATTTCCGCGCCCGGATTTAATTGCAGTCGCTCATCATACACCCGCTGCAAAGCGCTTTCATCCAGACCTGCCAGTAAGGCGACACGGCGGCGCAAGCTCTCGGCAAAGTCGATTTCACCCCGCATAGCCGCTTCCGTGATTGCCGCTACTTCAGGTTTGAGCCCTTGCATGTCGGCAATTTCGTCTATGCACTCAATACAAATGAGTGTCGAGTCCATGTCCATCGCCACCAGTCCGAAATCGGACAGATGCCGGTTTGCAGGCACGAAACCGAAGTCCAGCTGATGTTCATTGCAATAAGCAGTGATTTCAGGATGGGGTTTTCCCTGGTGCAAGCGCCAGGTCTGCGGGTTGAGGCATTCGGTGCGGGCAGCACAGCTGAGTCGGGCTAAGTGTTCAACCTGCTCTGCAGGGATGTCATGTAAAGCCAGCAGGATAAGATTCATGTTTGGTGATTCACGTCGGGATAAATGTTCGGTCGGGATGGGGGCGCTATTTTAGTTCATTCTGACAGGGAATACCGCGAGGAATTCGAGAAAATCTTCGGGTTTTTACGATAACTTCTTTATGGCTGTTAGAATAAGCCGCTAGTAACAATTATGGGGTTGGAAAAATTCAAAATTCAGATACAAGTGCTGTGCAGGATGATGAGGATGAATTGCCGCCCTTAGCGCCGCTGCCTTCAGGTGTCAAAAATTACATCACGCCTGGCGGACATCAAAAGCTGCAGGCCGAGCTTGAGCAACTCTGGAAGATTGAGCGTCCTGTGCTGGTCAATACCATCACCTGGGCAGCTTCCAATGGCGATCGTTCCGAAAATGGTGATTATATTTACGGTAAAAGACGGCTAAGGGAAATCGACCGTCGCGTGCGCTTTTTGCATAAACGTCTGGAGCAGGCAGAGGTGGTTGATCCGGCGGTGCGCAGTGCCTGTGATCAGGTTTTTTTCGGTGCCACTGTGACCGTATGCGGCGAGGATGGCAAGGAAGCAACCTATGCCATCGTAGGCGTTGATGAAGCTGATCTTGCTCGCGGACATATCAGTTGGGTGTCGCCACTGGCACGCGCCCTGCTAAAATTGCACGAGGGTGATGTGGCACGCCTGATGACACCGGCCGGTATCAGTGAACTTGAAGTAGTCAGGGTGCGTTACCTGTCATTAATATAACCTTGCATCGTTTCCGGTGCAGACAATAAGGTGTGTTTTGCCAGAATAGCTCTATAATTGAGCGTAATGAATTATCCGTCCGATTAAATCCCATCAGGAGTGCTACATGAAGAAAATCGAAGCCATCATCAAGCCTTTCAAGCTGGATGAAGTACGCGAAGCGTTATCCGAATTGAATATCAGCGGTTTAACGGTAACAGAAGTCAAAGGTTTTGGTCGCCAGAAAGGCCATACCGAGTTGTATCGCGGTGCGGAATACGTGGTGGATTTTTTACCTAAAATCAAGATTGAAATTGTCATTGCCAGCGATATGCTTGATATGGCCGTTGAGGCAATCGTTAAAGCGGCGCACACCGGCAAAATTGGCGATGGCAAAATTTTCGTCTCGACTATTGAACAGGTCATCCGCATTCGTACCGGTGAAACCAACGAATCCGCGCTGTAATAATCAATTTAACCATTCATTAATCTGCCCTTGCGTGACAGGTTTATTTACCTGTTCGCACGGGATGCGTATAATACGCGTTTTGCCGAAGGCCCATTCTAATGCGCATCATTCAAAAAGCACTCACTTTTGACGACGTTTTGCTCGTCCCCGCTTATTCCAATGTAATGCCGCGCGATGTCAGTCTGCGCACGCAATTGACACGCAATATCAGTCTCAATACACCCCTGCTTTCCGCCGCGATGGATACCGTGACCGGTGCGCGTCTGGCAATTGCGCTGGCGCAAGAGGGCGGTATCGGCATTATTCATAAAAACATGACGTCTCAGGAGCAGGCCGCCAAGGTTGCCAAGGTTAAACGCTTTGAGAGCGGTGTGGTCAAGGATCCGATCACTATTACCACCGAGATGACGGTACGTCACGTGTTGGAACTGACCCGAAAATACAAAATTTCCGGTTTGCCGGTGGTGCAGGGGAAATTACTGGTTGGTATCGTCACCAACCGCGACCTGCGCTTTGAAAGTAATCTGGATCAACCTGTTAAAAATATCATGACGCCGCGTGAGCGCCTGATTACCGTCAAGGAAAATACCAGTCTGGAAGTCGCGCGTAATCTGATGCATCAGCACCGCCTGGAACGCGTGCTGGTGGTAAATGATGCATTTGAATTATGCGGGTTGATGACAGTCAAGGATATTTTGAAATCCAGCGAGCATCCGCTGGCCAGCAAGGATGGCAGAGGCCGTCTGCGCGCAGGTGCGGCAGTTGGCGTAGGTGAAGGTACTGAAGAACGCGTCACGTTGCTGGCGGAAGCCGGTGTGGATGTGATTGTGGTCGATACCGCCCACGGACATTCGCAAGGCGTACTTGATCGCGTTCGCTGGGTGAAGTTGAACTTCCCTCATGTTGAAGTGATCGGCGGTAATATCGCCACCGGATCAGCTGCGCTGGCTCTGATGGATCATGGCGCGGATGCGGTTAAAGTGGGCATAGGCCCCGGATCAATCTGCACCACACGTATCGTTGCAGGTGTCGGTGTGCCGCAGATTGCTGCGATTCAAAATGTCGCGAAGGCCTTGCAGGGTACGGGTGTGCCGTTGATTGCCGATGGCGGGATTCGTTTTTCCGGCGACATCGCCAAGGCAATTGCAGCCGGTGCACACACGGTGATGCTGGGTGGTCTTTTTGCCGGTACAGAAGAGGCTCCGGGAGAAATCGAATTATTTCAGGGGCGTTCATACAAGTCCTATCGCGGTATGGGCAGTCTCGGCGCTATGCAGCAAGGCTCCAGTGATCGCTACTTCCAGGAAGGCGAGGCCAATCAGGACAAGCTGGTGCCGGAAGGCGTTGAAGGTCGCGTGCCTTACAAGGGCAGTGTGCTGGCGGTGATTCATCAATTGATGGGTGGACTGCGTGCCAGCATGGGTTATTTGGGGTGTGCCGATATCGCGATCATGCACGCCAAAGCCGAGTTTGTCGAAATCAGCTCAGCCGGTATCCGCGAGTCGCACGTGCACGATGTGCAGATCACTAAGGAAGCACCAAACTACCATATAGACTAAATGCGGGAAGGGGGAAGAGGAAAGGGCAAATTCGCCGTATCTTCACCCTTGAGCGCCACAGGCGTGCTCCCTTCACCCTTCACCATTCACTATTTTCAGGTTTAACCATGCATAAAAAACTCCTCATTCTTGACTTTGGTTCCCAATATTCTCAGTTGATTGCACGTCGCGTTCGCGAATCGAATGTGTATTGCGAGCTGCATCCGTGGGATATGTCGGCTGACGATATCCGAAGCTTTGATCCAGCCGGCATTATTTTATCCGGTGGACCCAATTCCGTGACGGAAGGTGATACGCCGCGCGCACCGCAAATCGTGTTTGAACTGGGTGTGCCGGTACTGGGTATCTGCTATGGCATGCAAACCATGGCGGCTCAGCTGGGCGGGGCGGTTGAGAGCGGTCAGGTCAGGGAATTCGGTTACGCGCAAGTTCGCGCGCAAGGGCACTCCGAATTGTTGCGCGATATTCAGGACAGCATCAATGAGCAAGGTCACGGTCTGGTTGATGTGTGGATGAGTCATGGCGACAAAGTGACTGAACTGCCGGCAGGCTTCAAGGTGATTGCCAGCAACCCGACGACGCCGATTGCCGGTATGGCGGATGAGGCGCGGCGTTTTTATGCGCTGCAATTTCACCCTGAAGTGACGCATACCCGTCAGGGAAAACGCATGATTGCGCGTTTCGTGCATGACATCTGCGCTTGCGGTCATGACTGGAATATGCCGGATTACATCAGCGAAGCGGTTGAGAAAATCCGTTCTCAGGTGGGGGCGGATGAGGTAATCCTCGGGCTGTCCGGCGGCGTAGATTCGTCGGTGGCGGCAGCCTTGCTGCATCGCGCGATCGGTGATCAGCTCACCTGTGTGTTTGTGGATAACGGTCTGTTGCGTCTGAATGAAGCTGAGCAGGTCATGGAAACGTTTGCGCAGAATCTGGGCGTAAAAGTGATTCATGTCGATGCCAGCGCGGAATTTTTGTGTCATCTGACTGGCGTGACTGATCCTGAGAAAAAGCGCAAGGTGATAGGCCGTGAGTTTGTTGAAGTATTCCAGCGCGAATCGGCGAAACTGTCTGCTGCTAAATGGCTGGCACAGGGTACTATTTATCCTGATGTGATTGAGTCGGCCGGCGGCAAGAATAAGAAGGCGCATACCATTAAGTCTCACCATAATGTAGGCGGACTGCCGGATAGCTTGCATCTCAAGCTGCTGGAACCGCTGCGTGAATTATTCAAGGATGAGGTGCGTGAGTTGGGTGTTGAACTCGGTCTGCCGCCGGCGATGGTGTATCGCCATCCTTTCCCGGGTCCGGGTCTGGGTGTGCGTATCCTGGGTGAAGTGAAAAAAGAATATGCGGATTTGTTGCGCCGTGCGGACGCGATTTTCATGGAAGAGTTGAATTCAACGAAGGATGAGAATGGCGTGTCCTGGTATGCGAAGACCTCTCAGGCTTTTGTGGTATTTTTGCCGGTCAAGAGCGTGGGCGTGATGGGCGATGGCCGCACCTATGAGTGGGTGGTCAGCTTGCGTGCGGTGATAACACAGGATTTCATGACCGCACACTGGGCTGAACTGCCTTATTCCTTATTGGGTCGTGTCTCCAACCGTATCATCAACGAAGTACGCGGCATCAACCGTGTAGTCTATGATATTTCCGGAAAGCCGCCCGCGACTATCGAGTGGGAATGAATTGATGTCTGGCAACGACCAGTAAATACAAGCAGAGAATAATCATAAGACCCCGTTTTTACGGGGTTTTTTGTTTTTTGTCTGGCAATATCTGGTAATGACAAGTAGCGGCAAGCAAGTTTTTTTCATGGTTTTATCAATGGTATAATTTTCTCTTATACCATTCGTCCAGTGCAATACCATTGCAAAAAACACGGTTCGACAATGGTATTAAATAAGATAAAGCTCAATAAATACGTGGGTTGTAGCGGTTTTTATGAGCTTTTATAATCATGGTATCAAATTGCGGAGTGAGCATGCTGACAGATACAAAATTACGGAATCTCAAGCCAGAAGCCAAGGCGTATAAGGTCAGTGACCGTGACGGCCTATATGTCACCGTTTTGACCACCGGCACGGTATCGTTCCGCTATAACTACAGCATCAATGGGCGGCAAGAGACGCTTGTGATCGGGCGCTATGGTGCAGGAGGGCTGACATTGCTGGAAGCCAGGGAGAGGCTTTCATTGGCGAAAAAAGAGCTTGTCGCTGGCAAATCACCATCCAGAGCCAAGGCGAGAGAAAAGCAAAAATCTAAAGGGGCTGATTCTTTTAGTGAATGGGCGGAGCTATGGCTTAAGAATCACCAGATGGCAGATTCAACCCGCGATATGCGGCGATCAGTCTATGAGCGTGACCTCAAGGAGCCGTTCGGCAAGCTCAAGATGGGTGAAGTATCTCATGATGACTTGCGCGCTTTGTGTGAAAAGATCGTAGCTAGAGGCGCGCCGGCCACGGCGGTACATGCACGTGAGGTTGTGCAGTCGGTTTATCGCTATGCGCTGGAGAAAGGGCACAAACATGACAATCCGGCTGACTTAGTGCGGCCAACCTCTATCGCCAGATTTCAACCCAAAGATCGGTCGCTATCGTCAGCAGAGATTGGCGTGATGTATCAGTACCTGGAGTACGTTTCTACTGCGCCTACAATCAGGCTTGCGGTAAAACTGTTGCTATTGACCATGTTGCGTAAATCAGAGTTGGTTGAGGCGGTATGGACGGAGATTAATTTCACTGATGCGCTTTGGACTATTCCAAGTGAGCGAATGAAGCGGCGCAACCCGCACAACATTTACCTGTCGAGACAGGCCTTGGATATCTTCGTCGCTCTTAAGACTTGCGCAGGCGGCTCACGTTACGTTTTGCCATCACGCTACGATCCTGACATACCGATGAGTAAGGCGACCTTGAACCAAGTTACCAAGCTGACTTTTATGGCCGCGCAGAAAGATGGTAAGACGCTGGACAAATTTGGGCCGCATGATTTGAGACGGACGGCATCGACGCTACTGCATGAGGCAGGATACAACACGGACTGGGTTGAGAAATGTCTGGCTCATGAGCAAAAGGGTGTGCGCGCTGTTTACAACAAGGCTGAGTATGCAGAGCAGCGGCGCGTGATGCTGCAAGACTGGGCGGACATGATAGACAGGTTTGCTACACGCCCCTAAGCCATGGGGCTGGCGGAAGTAATGCTGCGGATTTTCGTTGCTCGATCCAGGCTTCAATTTCTTGCAAGTCCCACGCAACCAAACGCGTTGTGATAGAAAATCGCTGTGGAAACTCCCCTCGTTTTTCCATATTGAGAATTGTTCTCTCTGAAAGAGGTACGATTTTGAGGAGACGCTTGCGGTTAATCAGTGCTTTCCCCGGTTTTTTCATTTCCTCGAATGTCAGGTCTCGTGCGTTCATTTTGTCGTCTCCTTGCCGTATGCTTTTTTCGTATTCATAGTCCAGACTTGCTTAAATCTGCGTATTAGAAAAGCTTGAAATATCTGTTGAGGAGAAATCATCCCAGTCTCCCCGATTTTGCCTTGAGTGCAATTAACCTAATTTCATCCAGTACCTTATCCTTTTGTTGCATGGCAGATCGCATGGCTACAGCCTCTTCAAATGGTGCGGTGATGTCGTATCCCTCACTGCACAGTTGATTCAGCAGCAACATGAGCGGCGACTTGAACTGCGTTGGATCAGATAGCATCGACAGCGACAGGCATGCTTTGTCAGCATCCGGTGCAACAAAGTGCGCTTGATCTAGCATGGCGCGTGGGTACTGGTATCGTGTACCGGGCAACGTATCGTTCCTGGGCAGCGTGGCAAGAAAGGCTACCGCTTCGAGAAAGTGCTCTGCCGGCAACTCACCACAACTGCCAATCTCGAAATGATCGTTGAAGCGACTCCAGATATCGGCGCGAACCACATCGGTGTTTTCTCCGCGCTGGGAGACGATCTGCTGCAAGGCGTTCTGTTGGACAGGGGAGAGTGCGCGCGCATCATGTGGTGTGGTGTAGCCCCCTGTTTTTCTGATCGCGGGCAGGATTTCTTTCGTTACCTTGACCTCGAAGGTTTGCGCTTCTTCTTCGTGAGAATTGATGATTAAGCGGTAGAGGTTTCCTTCGTTGATGTAGGTTAATCCCTGATTTTCACCTTCAGCATGTGAGCCGTGTTTCGCGATCCCCTTTTCACGGCAGTATTTTTTGATGGCATCGCTGTCGTTGCCATAACCTAGAACAGCACAAACGTCCTTGGCAGAAAACCACGTCTCACCGTTGTCATCGACGAAGACGTGGATTTGAGCGCCATTAAAACTGAATACGTCGAGTGTGGCAGGACTTGTCATAGTGCTAACCACCTGCATGGCCCGATTAAATCGTTCTTACGTGCTGCCAAACTCGGCTGCGGATATGAACTGGCGTGGTCATTTTGTCCTTGTATTTTGTTTGTGCCGACTGTACAGCCGAGGTGATCGATAAGCTTAACCATTGAGCTTTTTCTCCATATTCCACTGGCTGATAATTCCCTCAAACACTTCGCTACCGTTATCTACGAAAGTATGCGGTTCGCGCTGCGTCACGTAACACAGCCGCAATGTATTCATCAGGTGCTCAAAATTTTCTGGATCAAGCGTCCCTATATCGCTCACGTCTGCCTTGACGCGATAACCGTTGTAGAGTGAGGCGAGAAACTGTGCGAACACGCGCGAACTACCGCAATCGCGCTGTGCCCACATAACGCAATGCTTAAGACTCTTTGTGCATTCCTGAATCGACGCATTACGTACCTCCTCAGCTCGTTCCCATGAATCTGCGCTCATAAACGCCATAAGTTTTGCCTGCTCACCTTCCTCGATGGTGAGGCTGAATGTCACCATCTTGGGTAGCGGTGGAATCAACTTTTGTTCGGTCATATCAAACCTCTTATGCTGGATTTGTGAAAAGTATAGATTTGCTTTACATTAAAAGTCAACTAAAAATATACTTTTTGGCGCTTTAATGTAAATGCTAACTAATTACTTGGGATATATGGGTATTTTCATGAGGCTGGATTCAATCAAAAAACATTGAGGGTTTCTGTAACGCTCAGGCTAAAACTTGCAGGAAAAAATGTTCTTAAAGTGCGCGCTAGGGTTTGATGATGGCGGAAATGGCGGCCTCACGCTGGATGCCAAGTAAGCGTTTGCTATGGATATGACGATGGTGAAATTAACGATGGCGGCAAGACAGTAATGCGCTGAATGGCAAGCGGCATCAGCTTAGATAATTGTCATGTGGGGTGATGCGGTATTCGAGAAAGTCGCCGTATGCAGTGATGAATATTTTAGGGCTTTTGTGCGCAAGTGCGGCAATTTTCGCATGCGGTTAAAGCGTGGATATTTTCTGGCAAAAGTGGTTGAAATCATTGCTAAAGCCAAGGCTACAGCTGAATCCGTATGTGGTGTAAGCCTAGGCCGAAAGAAGAGTTTTGGGCTTTCGCTTGATCAAAACAGCTTGAGCTGAATCTGAAGCACGATGACGTTATTTGGTGCCGTTGAGTAATTTTTCAGGCGAGATGAGTTCAGTATAGAAATCCCCTTCTCGCGTTAGAGCTGCGACGGCGCTATCGGGAAGTGGTTGAGCCACGGCAAGCAATTTCTGTATTGATGGTCTGGTAAGTGCAAAGTTGCTGTCAACCTCGCCAGCGATAAGCCAGTCAAAGGAAAACGCCAAGTGTTTCCTGAGCGCTATTAAACGATCCGTGGGTGGTGTTGCGATGCCTATTTCCCACTGAGATACGGATGCCTTGCTCACGCCGCACAGTTCACCGAATTTCTCCTGTGAAAGTGTGTTGCGCTCGCGCAATTGTCTGATTCTGACTCCTATATTCATTTTTTTATTGTACAACGATTTTATTCATTAAATATCTAGTAATAATTGACTTTTGTATTTAGTATAAATATACTTTAGGTGTGAATATGTCAATTATTTCTATATCGACCGTTGTTGTCCGGTCTCTTGCGCTCGGTTTATGTCGGGTCGCAGTTCCTCAGCGGACGCGTGTGCCAGCAGAGAGCGCTACCGATGGCGAGCGATTGACTGGCATTAGCAACGAAAGAAAATCATGAGACAACGCACAATCAGCGACTTTTTCTGGCGTGATCCAGAAATATCTGACCTAAGCCAGGAAGACAAAGCAACACTGCTATATTTTTTAACCTCGCCGTCGTCAAATATCATCGGTGCTTACCAGGTAGTCTGGATGATTGCCGCAGCAGAAATGGGCTGGACGAAGGATCAGTTATTAGTGGTCGTCAAAAGACTCAAAGCCAAAGGGTTAATTGATTTCAACGACACAGGTTGGGTTTGGGTTAAGACGTGGTGGAAGCACAACTCCGCCAAGGGCGCATTCTCTCCAAAGCTACTAGAAAATGCCAAAAAACAATGCGCTGCAATTCCTTCTGAATGGCGCAATGATTTCGTCGAATCATTGGAATCCGTTGGAATAAATAGGGTATCTATAGGGTATCCATACGCTACCCAATACCCGATAGATAGCCTATCCATAGGGCATGAATACCCTACCGATACCCTATCAGACCCCGCAAATTCGGGGGGGAATACCCCACCGATACCTTATTCATACCCTATCGATAGGGTATCCCATACCGTACCCCATACCCCGCCCCCTAACACTACAATATTCAATATTCAATCTACAACCACCACCACAACTACCGGTGACCCGGAATACGATGCGTCACCCCAAGCTCCAAAAACAGTGGTGGTGAATGATTTAATTTTCCCACCTGGAATAACCCCAGAACAATGCAGCGCCATCCAGACGCTGCTCGCCAGCAGCGGGGTAGCACCTGGTCATTGGCAGTCCATCCTCGATGAAATGCACGGTGCACAACTCGTCGTCCCCATCGGAAACCCTGTGGGGTACGTTCGAGGCATCGCCAAGCGAGCTTCAGAAGGCTCTTTTGCCCCCGAACGGGGATTGGCGGTAGCGAACCAGCGGGAAATGCGCAGAAACCTGGAGCGGCAAGACGCTTTGCGGATTAGCGCACAGCATAAAACTCAAGCCGTCGAAATTCAACTTGACCAGTTACCAGACCATCTTCGTAAATCTTTAAGCCGGATTTTAGCCAGCAAAGCCAAAGAGGCCGCAGGTGCATAACTCGCTCAAAAAAGACATCGTTACACTCAACCGACGATACCTCTTGCTCGTCAAGCAAATGGCATCCGCAAAGCATCCGTTGCTTTGCGTCAGCGTTCCAAAGTTTCTCGCCAAAAAAGTGAGCGACATGACGCTTGAGGAGATAGATCAACTGGCGGAAGACATGATTGCACCGTGCTTTTACATGAATCTGGACGAGACTACTTTCAACCAAATGGAAGCGAAAATTCCCGGCGTGCACCGCAAAGCCTACATGACAAACGTTTTAGTTACCCGACTACAAACCGATGAGTAACGATAACCAATTCATCAAAACCCGAATCCTCGCGGCATCCCTAATCAAAGACGGGATGCGCATTGCCCTTGCGCATTCAATCACGGGCCTGTCTTGGAGAACGCTCCGCGAGCTATGGGAGGAAATCCATGGGGCAGATGTCCCGCCGCCAGGCCGAATGCCTTGCGACACACTGGCTTATATCAAAAATGGTCAGTCGTCTCTTTCACTCTCTACGGTGGTCTCCGTCTATTTGTCCGCAGAAAAAGAACATCGAACACCCACGGATGCTTTTTCTCAAGCATGGGAAATAGCCAAGCTGTTCTCGGTTGACGGTAAAAAAATCGACATCAATGCTGCGTGGTACGCAATCCGGGACGTTAAAGCAGGACTGCTGTCTTGGAGTAAGTGCAGAAATTGCAAAGCAGAACATATTTTTGATACAGGAACCAAAAAACCCGGCAAATGCCCTTATTGTGGAACGACAGGCAGCAAGATGCTGGAGGTGGCTCAATGACGTTTAGCACTCGCACCATTGTCTTCACCAGCGCAATGCTGCTCTCACAACTCGCGCAACTTGCCAGTGCTGCCGACCTTGGATGTTTTGCGCAAGCATCATCGCGCTATAGCATTCCAGAGGAGCTCCTTCGAGCAATTTCCAGAGTTGAATCTGGCGGCAACCCTGTGGCCATAAACAAAAACAAAAATGGCACTTTCGATATTGGTCACATGCAAATTAACTCCGCATGGCTGCCAACCCTCGCTAAATACGGGATCACCAGAGACCGCTTAACAGACTCGTGCGTCAACACTCATGTTGGAGCCTGGATATTGGCTGGCAATTTTCACCGCATGGGGTACGGGTGGAAAGCGGTTGGCGCGTACAACGCAAAATCGCCGGTCAAAGCCGCCGCCTACGCCAGACAAGTAGCGGACATTCTTCGTTATGAAACACAACAAGGAAATCAAATTGACTAAGCACCGCGCCGTCATCGCGATCTTATTGACATCGTGCGCGATGTTATCGGGCTGCGGGAATCTATTTAAGAGCCGCCTGGATAGCATTGCGGCGATCAGCCAGCCGAGCATCGGCTACCTTGACGGAAAATACAGAGTTTGCCGCGAAAACTGTCCCAAACGCACACCCAAGGAATTGGATGATTCAGATTCTTGGCCAAGCTCAACCTTGTTAGTTGCCAACAAACAGGCGACCACAAATCCATCTCAAGCTCCGCTGCAATCAACAGAAAAGCCCGCCAATGCAACCGACAAGACTACCGAAACCTTTGAGGTGTATTTCGGTTTTGGTATGAGCAAACCAAACCGCAACGGGCAAAAAGAACTAGATCGCTTTGTGCGGCTTGCATCCAAACAAAGCATCGGCCTTATTGAATTGACCGGGCAAACCGATGATATCGGCACTCGAAATTACAACAACAGGCTGGCGTTGAAGCGTGTTCAGTTTGTTACTAGCTGGCTCAAGTCACACGGCATAAATACGACGATTTCCGCTTCATCCAAGGGGGATTGCTGTCACCCCGCGCCATACAACAAAGAGGAATTGGTACTCAAAGAAAAGCGGCGAGTGTCAATCAAGGCGCAGCAAAATCAACAATAAAGAACGGGGGGGTGCAATAAGAGCGTGACGATAAATTAAATAAACAAAAACAGCTCTGGCAATTTATAGCCAGATGAAAGTTAAGGTTCACCCAAGGAGAAACTATATTGATTAAATCAAAAAAATTCATCTTTGATCTCGTCGCAGCAGGCGGCTTCATCGCGCTGGGCATGTTTGTGCCGGGTTCGACTTTGACTGACGCAAACGGATTCGCCGCCAATATCGCCGGTATTTCGACTGGCTTAGGTATTGGTTGGCTCATCAAAACATTTATTGATTACACAAAGGAAGTAAAAAATGAAAGCAAAAGCAATTGATCTGCGCATCCTCGCCTTGCTGGGTGCGATGTTTCTACCCACTTTCGCTGTAGCCGGTACGACGGGAACGGAATTCTTGACCTTGTACACATGGATCAACGGTGTGGCGACTGGCTATGCTGGCCGCGCAATCGCCATTGCAGCCGTGGTGATTGGTGCCTTGCTGTCTGTCGCAAAAGGCAATCCAATCCCTATTCTCGTGGGGGTCGGCTTTGCGATTTTCTTGCAATACACGCCGACGATTGTTAACGGAATTATGACCGCTACGATCTAGTGATGTTTGATTTTTGTTGCCCGTGATGTGTTTTATTGCGGGCAACAGCCAATGAAAGGACGTAATCAATGAAGGCAGGATACATACCTCGCACACTCGATCAGCAGGAGAAATTCCTGCTGTGGGACATTGACCAATTCATTATTGCCATCCTGATTATGGGTACAGGGGTGTCGCTTGGCATGATGATTGGCGGCATTGTGGCGGGCAGCGTATCCGCATGGCAGTACGGAAAATTCAAAGCCGGTAAGCACCAAAAGTTTGCGGTTCACGCGATGTACTGGTGGTTACCCAGCAGCCTGTTTGTCAAAACGCGCACAACCCCACCATCAGACCAGCGATATTTTTTAGGCTAAACAGTGACACCAGAAAAGTTTATTACAACAAGTAGCAACAAAGCCAGAGAGATTACTTTTCTTCGATTAGTAGTTGGCGCGCTTATTGTCATTATTGTGATTGAAGGCGCGA
>CAIWRI010000110.1 GCA_903915035.1 uncultured Nitrosomonadales bacterium
AACGGTGAGGGTGAAACGGCGGGGTAAGAGCCCACCGCGGACGTGGTAACACGGACGGCACGGTAAACTCCATTCGGAGCAAGATCAAATAGGCTGACTATGGCGTTGCTCGCGTCGTCAGCGGGTAGATTGCTTGAGCGTAAGGTAACGAAACGCCTAGAGGAATGACTGTCCACGACAGAACCCGGCTTATCGGCCAGCTTCACCTTTTCCTCTGCAAGCCATAACGCGTTGTGCCATGCTGAGTACCCCACCATACTACGAATAACTGATGCAAATTATTAAGCTATTAATTTCTGTACTTTTGCTTGTATTTTCCCCTTCGCTTCTGGCTGTTGAGAAGATCTACAGCTTCGGCATCGTTCCCCAGCAAGCCGCATCTGAAATGGCGGAAGCCTGGCTGCCGTTTCTGGATGCCCTGTCAAAGAAAAGCGGCGTAAAACTGCGTTTCGTCACCGCACCGGATGTTCCTTCCTTTGAAAAAAGGCTGGGTGAAGGTGCGTATGACATCGCGTATATGAATCCCTATCACTACACGGTATTCCATAAAAAGTCCGGCTACGAGGCGCTGGCCCGCGAAAAAAATCGCAAAATAAAAGGCATTATCGTCGTCCGCCGCGATAGCAAACTAAAGGATATCAAGGAATTAAACGGAACGACACTGGTGTTTCCGTCACCTGCCGCCTTTGCCGCCAGTATCCTGCCCCGTGCCGTGCTGCGCAAAGCCGGCGTCAGTTTCACGCCCAAATTTGTCTCCTCGCATGATTCAGTCTATCTCAATGTTGAACACGGGCTTTATCCTGCTGGTGGCGGCATCGTGCGTACCTTTGATATGCTGGATGCGCCTTTCAAGCAGAATTTGCGTGTGCTCTGGACGAGCCCTGCCTACACGCCTCATGCCATTGCCACTCACCAGTTACCCAATGACATCGCAAAAAAACTACTGGATGCACTGCTGACCATGTCGGATGATCCGGCAGAGCAGGAAACGCTAAAACTGATCGGTTTCAAGGGTATTGAGGCCGCACAGGATGCAGACTGGGATGATGTACGTCAATTAAATATTAGCGAATCAGTCACCCGAATAAAATAATGTCCTTCAGGCTTAAAACAATACTCGGTATCGCACTGATAGAGGCACTGCTGCTGGCCGCGCTGATTTTCAGCGTAATGGGTTTCTTGCACGATTCCAGTGAAAATCAGTTGCAACGCCACATCACCATCACTACCGAGACCTTTACGTCCATGGTAAAGGACAGTTTGCTGGGGATGGATCTGGCACGATTGCAATCTTACGCCAGCGAATTGGAGAAAAACTCCGACGTAGCTTACGTACGCATCAACAATATTGAAAATCACCTGCTGGCCGCTGCGGGTTCGCCTGAGTTGCTTGCCCGCCCTTTTGTAGCAGACACGAGTCTGTCAAGCGTAAACGATGGCATCTATGATCTGCGCTTCCCGGTCAACGTCGGCAAAACCACCGTTGGTCGTATTGACATGGGCATTGATGTAAGCTACCTGCAAAACACCTACGCCCATGCACGAAAATGGAGCTTGCTGATCGCCGCTATCGAAATGAGTCTGGTCGCGCTGTTCTCCTTCATTCTGGGCACTTATCTGACCCGGCAATTTGCCCTGCTCGAAGAAGGTTCCCGCCGTTTAACCTCGGGCGAGTTAGGCTTTCAAGTTAAACTGAGCGGCAACGATGAACTGACTGCCACCACCCGGAGTTTTAATGCGATGTCATATCAACTACTGGATGATCAGCTTAAACAGCGGGAATATGAACAGCGACTCATCAAGGCACGCGAGACGGCCGATGCTGCCAACCTTGCCAAAAGTGAATTTCTCGCTAATATGTCACATGAAATTCGCACACCGATGAATGGCGTGCTGGGCATGACCGAATTACTGCTCGATACGCAGCTAAATCCTGAACAGGCGGAATTTTCTCGATTGATCCACAGCAGTACTGAATCGTTGCTGACCATCATCAACGACATACTTGATTTTTCCAAAATCGAAGCGCATAAGCTTGATCTGGAGGAAATCGACTTCGACCTCAGGATGTTGATAGAAGACACCATTGATATATTCGCAATCCGCGCGCAGGAAAAAGAGATTGGAATGACAGGTGATATCGCGCCTGATGTACCTGTAAGGATGCGCGGCGATCCCGGACGCATCCGACAAATATTAAGCAATATGCTGGGCAATGCCGTTAAGTTCACTCAGCAAGGAGAAATTGCGCTGTCGGTAAAACTAGTGCGGGAAAATGAAGGCCGTGTGCTCTTGCACTTTACGGTACGCGACTCAGGTATCGGCATTCCAGCCGAGAAGCAGACGCAGATATTCAGTGCTTTCACTCAGGCTGACAACTCGATTACCAGACAATATGGCGGAACAGGGCTGGGTCTTGCCATAAGCAAACAACTGGTTGAGCTGATGGGAGGTGATATCGGCATGGAAAGCCTGGTTAATGAGGGGACGATTTTCTGGTTCGACCTTTCCCTGCGCAAACAGGAAAATACATTGCCACAACTTTGCATTATTGATGAAATAGCCAGTTTCACGCATACACGGATTCTCATCGTGGATGACAATGAAACTAACCGGCGTGTATTGGCCAACTCTTTGCAACAGTGGGGTTTCAGGCACAGTCAGGCTGTGGGTATCATGGCCGGACTTCAAATATGCCAGTGCTGGATGCGCGATAACGACCCCTACCAGCTTGTCATTGTCGACCTGTGTGTGCAGGACATGCACGGAGAGGAACTGGCCGGCATGATTAAAGCGGATCCGGCACTGGCGGCTACCCGGCTTATCATAATGACCTCAGCCGGGCGACGCGGGGACGCGGCCAGAATGCATGCGTCAGGACTGGCAACCTGCCTGTCAAAACCGGTGACAAGCCATACTTTGTATAACACCCTGCTTGCCGTACTATCAGGACCGGTAGCCAATCAACCAGGCAACCGGATGCCGACCATCCGTTATTCTGTTAACGAGCAACTGCGAAAACCACACCGCCTGTTGCTGGTTGAAGACAATCTGGTCAATCAGAAAGTCGCTGTGGCACTGTTAAAGAAACGGGGATATCAGGATGTCGTGGTGGCCGGCAATGGCGCTGAAGCCATCGCACGGCTGCGACAACAGCCTTTTGATCTGATTTTGATGGATTGCCAGATGCCGGTGATGGATGGTCTGGCTGCAACACGCGAGATTCGCGCAGGGGCTGCTGGGGCGTTAAACCGCAGCATTCCAATTATCGCGATGACGGCGCACGCAATGCCTGAACAGCGCCGGCAATGTATCGAAGCCGGAATGGATGACCATATCGTTAAACCTGTACAGCAAACCGAATTCAACAGAGTACTTGAGCGATGGTTAAGCCGCGATACGGCCGCGCTGGCAGATACGGCACCAGTGCCTGCAGCTACAGTTACTGAGGTTTTAGCAAGCATAAACGGCATGGATTTTAAGGCAGGAATGCAATATTTTGAAGATGACTGCGATCTATATCTCATGTTATTGCAAGAGTTTGTCTCTTCACAGCGGGATGATGGCGCTGTTTTGCAAAAATCTTATGCGTCCCGTGACTGGCTTTCAGCAGAACAAATCGTCCATTCCTCGAAGTCGACTTCACATACACTCGGATTTATTCAGCTCGCAGCACTTAGCCGTGAGCTTGAAACGTTGTTCAGAAATAAAACAGATGACGCTCATCTGAGAGAGCTGACAGACGCATTTGCCAGTATGCACAACACGATTATCGAAGAAATCGAAACGGCTCTGTGCAAAATACCGCAGACGGGTCGCTGATGCGCAAAGTATTAAACCCGCTCAACTTGTTTCAACTACCCCCTTGCGGCATGATTCCTCATTTATCCGTTTTGTGACACAATCGCGTACTTTCCGACACCTTATTCAGCGAGCATTATGACAACCGAATCCAGTTTACCCTTATCCGAAAATCTTTCTGTCGTTCAGTCGCACGATGAAAATCAGATCATCACGGAGCGCCGCAACAAACTGGCTGCCATACGCAAAGCCGGCGTTGCGTTCCCGAACGACTTCGACCGCACTCATCTGGCAGGCGATTTGCATGCAAATTATGCCGAACTCTCGCATGATGAACTGGAAGTTCAACAGGTAAAAGTCTCCGTTGCCGGACGCATGATGCTCAAACGCGTGATGGGCAAAGCCAGTTTTGCCACCTTGCAGGACATGAGCGGACGCTTGCAGCTCTTTATCAGCAATGCAGAGGTAGGTGAAGATGCTCATGGCGTATTCAAGCATTACGACTTGGGCGACATTCTCGGCGCTGTCGGCGTGCTGTTCAAGACCAAAACCGGCGAACTGTCGGTGCGCGTTTCACAAGTTCGCCTGCTGACCAAATCGCTGCGTCCCTTGCCGGAAAAATTCCACGGACTGTCTGATCAGGAACAAAAATACCGTCAGCGTTATCTGGATCTGATTACCAATCCGGATGCGCGCCAGGTATTTATGACGCGCACCAAAATAATTCAGGCGATACGCGAGTTTTTCATCAATCAGGGTTATATGGAAGTTGAAACACCGATGATGCACTCGATTCCGGGCGGCGCATCGGCAAAGCCATTCGAGACGCATCACAACGCGCTGGATATGCAGATGTTTCTGCGCATCGCGCCAGAGTTATATCTCAAACGTCTGGTGGTCGGCGGTTTTGAAAAAGTGTTCGAAATCAATCGTAATTTCAGAAATGAAGGCTTATCCACACGCCACAATCCGGAATTCACCATGCTGGAATTCTACGAAGCCTATCGCGACTACAAGTACCTGATGGACTTCACCGAAAAACTACTGCGTGAAGTCGCACAAAGGGTGCTGGGTTCGACCCTGATCAGCTATCAGGGTCGTGAACTGGATTTGAGCCTGCCCTTCCACCGTCTGACGATGGTGCAGGCGATTCAGAAATATCACCCGCAATTCACCGATGTTCAACTTTATGACCGCGACTTCGTCCTGGCCGAACTGCAAGACCTGAAAGCCAAGCATAATCCGAAGGATGCGCTGGGTGGTTTACAATTGTCGTTATTTGAAGAACTGTCGGAAACGCTGTTGTTTGAACCGACCTTCATCATTGATTATCCGGTGGAAGTATCGCCCCTGGCGCGCAGCAGCGATGCCAACCCTGCCATCACCGAACGCTTTGAGTTATTCGTGCTGGGACGGGAACTGGCCAACGGTTTCTCCGAGCTGAACGATGCGGAAGATCAGGCAGCGCGCTTCGACGCACAGGTGCTTGCGAAAGAAGCGGGCGATGAAGAAGCCATGTTCAAGGACAACGACTATATCCGCGCACTGGAATACGGCCTGCCGCCGACCGCCGGGGAAGGCATCGGCATCGACCGTCTGATCATGATGCTGACCGATTGCGCAAGCATCCGGGATGTGATTCTGTTCCCGCAGATGCGTCCCGAAGCGTAAACCTGAAAAATGCTCGCTTTCGAGACCCGCACCCGCCTGCTGCAATATTACCCGATGTTGCAAGTGTTGCCGACGACAGAACTGGACGGTCTGCTGGTCATTGCAAAGCAGCTCACCTTTCCCCGAGGCACGGTGATTTTCGATGAAAACCAGCCCTGCCAGGGGTTCCCGCTGGTGTTATCAGGCTGCCTGCGGGTCTTCAAAGCATCGGCAAACGGACGCGAGTTACAACTATACCGTGTCGTGCCCGGACAGAGCTGTATTCTCACCAGCAGCTGCCTGTTAGGACACACACCCTATCAGGCGCGCGGCGTTGCCGAAGAAGCGCTGGAGATCGTGATGCTGCCAGCGCCGATATTCCATAGCCTGCTGGCAAAATATGAGGCCTTTCGCAGCTATGTATTTCAGTTATTTACCGAACGCCTCACTGATCTGATGGCACTGGTCACTGCTGTCGCTTTTCAGAAACTGGATCAACGACTGGCAGCATTGCTGGCGGGCGGGCCTAATCCGCTATTCGCCACCCATCAAGTCATTGCCGATGAACTGGGCAGCGCGCGTGAAATGGTCAGCCGCCTGCTCAAGGGCTTTGCCGATCAGGGCTGGGTTAAACTGGGTCGTGAACAAATTACCCTTAGCAATCTGCCCGCGCTTAAAAAATTTGCCTCGCTTTAAGCTTATGTGATTTTTGTCACAGACAGCCGCCGGCTCTTGCCCTAAGATGCAGTTTCCAACTCACTCAAAGGAATTACAGATGAAAACCAACGAAGGTACCATAGACCGCGCACTGCGCGTGATAGCAGGCCTGGCATTACTCGCTCTGGCCTACACCGGCACAATAGGTGTTTGGGGCTACATCGGTCTCATACCCTTACTGACCGGCATTATTGGCATCTGCCCGGCGTATTCAATCTTGGGACTCAACTCGTGTACGCTAAAGAAATAAGCAACAATTTTTCTTCAACGCTCGTAAAATCTACGGGCGTTTTTTCATTCCTGACCTTGAAAAGCAGCCTCACGTGGAGAAATATCAATATTCATGAAAGTACCGGAAAAACCCGGCCTTAGCCTATAATCGGCGCATGAAAAATCCAGTCCATACTGATCTGCAAGTCACCGGCATGCACTGCGCAGCCTGTTCTGCCCGACTTGAAAAAGCCCTCAATCTGCTACCCGGCGTTGACGCTTCGGTGAGCATCGCCACAGAAAAAGCCAGCATCACTTATGACGCCGGGCATATTTCAGTGGATGAATTAATCAAAGTCATACAGGACACCGGCTTCAATGCGCATCCGGTGCGCGATTTTGCCGCAGAAAAACAGGCGCGGACAATCATTTTACAAGCGCAACAGCAGCAATTTATTTTCTCACTGCTGCTCACCATGCCCTTAGTTGCGCAAATGCTACTGATGTTTGCAGGCCGTCATGCCATGCTGCCCTACTGGCTGCAATTTGTACTCGCGACTCCCGTGCAACTCTGGATAGGTGCGCATTTTTACAGCGGCGCCTGGCGTGCGTTAAAAGGCGGCGGCGCAAACATGGATGTGTTAGTCGCGCTGGGCACCAGTGCAGCTTATTTATTGAGCTGCGCCGTCTGGCAGCTTAACCTTGAACAGCCTGTCTATTTTGAAGCCAGCGCCACGCTGATCACGCTGGTGTTGTTAGGCAAGTTGCTAGAAGCGCGCGCCAAGGGAAAAACCTCAAGCGCACTGGAAGCACTGCTCAAGTTACAACCGAAAACAGCACTTGTCGAACGTGACGGATTGATGCAGGAAATCACCATTGAACAAATGCGCGTGGAGGACATATTTCTGGTTCGCGCAGGCGAAGCCGTGCCGGCAGACGGTCTCGTGCTTGAGGGCAGCTCCAGCATTGATGAAGCCATGTTGACCGGTGAGAGCCTGCCGCAGTCGAAACAGACGGGTGACACAATTTACGCTGCCACGCTCAATGGACAGGGATTGTTAAAATGCCGCGCGCAGGCGACAGGCTCACATACTCAGTTAGCCGCCATCATCCGTCTGGTGGAACAGGCGCAAAGTTCAAAGGCCGCGATTCAAAAACTTGCCGACAAAATTTCCGCCATCTTCGTGCCGGCAGTGGTGTTAATCGCCCTGACAACCTTTGCTGCGTGGTGGCTGGCGGGTGCAGGATTTAGCACTGCGCTGATCAATGCCGTCGCCGTGCTGGTCATCTCCTGCCCCTGTGCGTTGGGCCTGGCCACGCCAACCGCACTGGTCGTTGCCACCGGACGTGCCGCCCAGAACGGCATACTGGTCAAAGATGCACAAGCGCTGGAACGCGCCTATCAACTCAACGTGCTACTGGTGGACAAAACCGGCACGCTGACAGAAGGCAAACCTCAAGTGACCGACCTGTTGCCGGCAGCCGCAAGCACTGAGGCCGATTTATTGCACATTGCCGCCAGCCTGGCGCAAGGCTCTACCCACCCGCTGTCGCGTGCGCTGACAGAGCAGGCTAAAAATCAACCGCGACTACAGACAGAGAGCATCAGCGAACTGTCGGGGCTGGGTCTGCATGCGCGGATAGATGGACAATTTTATCTGCTAGGCTCCCCCGCCTACGCAAAACAGCAAGCCGTAGCGATTGATGAAGCGGCTATTTTGGCATTGCAGCAGGAAGGCAAAACCGTGCTTGTCATTGCCCGTGATACTACCTTACTGGGCTATATCGCTATTGCCGACCAACTGCGCGCCAGCAGCCGGGCTGCGGTAGCAAAGCTGCATGAACTCGGGATACGCGTGGTGATGCTCAGCGGCGATAATCAGGCAACCGCACAAGCGATCGCTAAACAGGCCGGCATCAGCGAATTTCGCGCCGAAGTGCTGCCACAGGATAAGGCAGCCCTGCTGGAATCATTTAAGTTTGGTGAACAATTGGTTGGCATGGCGGGCGACGGCCTTAACGATGCGCCGGCGCTGGCGGCAGCTGATGTCAGTTTTGCGATGAAGAGCGGCAGCGACATCGCCATTGAAGCGGCGGATATTACGCTGATGCGCAATGATCTGATGAGCGTAGTGGATGCGATTTCACTGTCGCGTGCCACTATATCAAAAATCCGCCAGAATTTGTTCTTCGCCTTCGGCTATAACGCGTTAGGCATACCACTGGCCGCATCAGGGATGCTCAATCCGGTCATTGCAGGACTGTTAATGTCACTGAGCTCGGTCTCGGTAGTGAGCAATGCCCTGCTGCTCAAACGCTGGCGCTCACAAAGGTGACAGCAGCAGGCTCTCGCGCAGTTTTTTCAGCTGATCGCGCAAAGTGGTAGCTTGCTCGAATTCCAGATTTTTTGCCGCCGCTAACATTTCCTTTTCTAATCTTTTGATTTCGCGGGCGACCTCAGCCTTGCTCATCGCCAGATATTTCGCCTGTTGCTGCGCGGCCTTTTGATGATTGCGCGCGTCATCTATCTCATAAGTACCTTCGATGATATCCTTGATGCGCTTTTGCACGCCTTGCGGGGTAATGCCGTGCGCCAGATTGTGCGCTACCTGCTTGATACGCCGGCGCTCCGTTTCATCCATCGCGCGCTTCATCGAATTAGTAATTCTGTCGGCATACAATATCGCCGTGCCGTGTAAATGCCGTGCTGCACGACCGATAGTCTGAATCAGCGAACGTTCGGAACGCAAAAAACCTTCTTTGTCCGCATCCAGAATCGCCACCAGCGACACCTCCGGTATATCCAGCCCTTCGCGCAACAGATTGATACCGATCAGCACATCGAAGACACCCAGACGCAGATCGCGAATGATTTCGACGCGTTCGACGGTTTCGATGTCAGAATGCAAATAGCGCACCTTAATCCCGTGCTCGGACAGATATTCAGTAAGATCCTCCGACATGCGCTTGGTTAAGGTAGTGACCAGCACCCGTTCGCCGACTTTGATACGCTGATGGATCACCGACATCAGATCATCGACCTGATTGATGGCCGGGCGCACCTCTATCAGCGGATCGACCAACCCGGTGGGTCTGACCACTTGTTCTACCACCTGCCCTGCGTGCTCTGCCTCATAAACGGAAGGGGTGGCAGAGACAAACACACTCTGGCGCATGATGTGCTCGAATTCATCGAAGCGTAAGGGACGGTTATCCATCGCGGAGGGCAGCCTGAAACCGTAATTGACCAGATTTTCCTTGCGCGCGCGATCGCCTTTATACATTGCCCCCACCTGCGGAATCATCACATGACTCTCATCGAGGAACATCAGCGCATTGGGCGGCAGATAATCCAGTAAAGTGGGCGGCGGATCGCCGGCATTTCTGCCTGACAAGTGTCTTGAATAATTTTCAATCCCCTTGGTAAAACCGATTTCGGTAAGCATTTCCAGATCATGGCGGGTGCGCTGCTCAATGCGTTGCGCCTCAATCAACTTGTTTTCACCGATAAAATACTTAATGCGTTCAGCCAGCTCCACCTTGATGGTTTCGATGGCTTGCAGCACCGTGCTGCGCGGCGTCACATAATGACTGGACGGATAAACGGTATAGCGCGGTACTTTTTGCTGAATATGACCGGTCAAGGGATCAAACAAACACAAGGTTTCTACTTCATCATCGAACAGGCTGATGCGCAGGGCCTGCTCGCTGCTCTCCGCCGGAAAAATATCGATCACATCGCCTCTGACGCGAAACCTGCCGCGCGTGAAGTCAATATCGTTACGCTCGTATTGCATTTCAATCAGGCGCTTGATCACCTCGCGCTGGTGCATTTTTTCGTTATTGCGCAGGTGCAGAATCATGCCATGGTAATCTACCGGATCACCGATACCGTAAATCGCCGATACCGTCGCAACAATGATACAGTCTTCACGTTCGAGCAGCGCCTTGGTGGCCGACAGGCGCATCTGTTCGATCTGCTCATTGATTGCCGAGTCCTTCTCAATGAACACATCGCGCGACGGCACATACGCTTCAGGCTGATAATAGTCGTAATAGGAAACGAAGTATTCCACCGCATTTTCCGGGAAAAATTCGCGCATTTCCGAATACAGTTGCGCGGCCAACGTCTTGTTCGGTGCCATCACCATCGCTGGCCGCCCAAGCTCTGCAATCACATTCGCCATGGTAAAGGTTTTGCCGGAACCGGTCACACCCAGCAGCGTCTGGAACGCCAGACCATCATTGATCCCCTCAACCAGTTGCGCAATTGCAGTCGGCTGATCACCTGCCGGTGCAAAAGGCTGATGTAAACGATAAGGACTATTGGGAAAGGTTTTGATATTCATGAGCCATTGTAACGGCAAATTGATCAGCATGGCTGCCTGCAAAATTGCATGGGCTGGTCAATTACGGGTACTATTCACTGACATTATGCTAACCTCCCCCTGACAGTGCATGTTCGAACACTTTTTTTCTCACGATACGCCCGAACTCTTAGCGGCCATACAACGGGCAGTAAATAAAGTTGATCCGCTGCTCAGGCAGGACGGCAGTTACCCTGATGCTTACCATCTGCCGGTCATGACAGCCTTGCGTTATGCGCGGACACTCGCCTATAGCGTGCCAGGCCCTGTTGCCATTGATCATGATGCCTATGCGACGGATGCTTATGTACACGCGATCTTTCCTTCCATGGAAAGCTTCTCCGAAACAATCAGCAGCAGTGTTCCCATGCAGGACTACCTGCGTGATCATGAGGGCAACAACGAAGTCTATGCCTTAATGGGCATGCGCCTTTGCGAAAAAAAAATGCCGGGCATGGAATTATCAGGCGAGGTGCTACAGCAAAATATAGAACAACAGATGGTGTATTTTATTCACCATACGCTGGAAAATCCGGCAGCGACTGAGCAAGAAACCCGGGATCAGCTGGCCTGGCGTTTTTTCGACAGTCTGGTTGACAAGGTGGCAAAGCGTGTCGTGTTACGTAAACAGGAATGGCAGGCAAGGCGGCAGCAAATCGCGTCGCTGATGGACACGATGCGAGTAGCCGATGACAGGACCCGTCCCGCTCTGGAAGAGGAGTTAGCTGCGATGCTGTCCGACGCTCCCCCTCCCAGCATGGCTTTGGGCCATTACGTTGAAGATTTTGCCGCAGTATTACTTAATCCCGAGCAATATCTGCGCCTGACACCGCGCTCCATCAATCTGGATAACATGGGTATTAAGCGCGATAACGGTGACACAGGTAAAATGCTGATCTTTGATGAATTGATCGGCTTTGACCACCGTGACTGGACGGTGAACATCGTGCAATGCCGCGATATTCAAAACATACCTTTTACTGCACGGCTGGAAACAGCTTACCGCATGCTTTGCATTTAACCCGGCCTGACCTACATGAACCGCATTGGTAATATCGCATTTTTTACAGGCTTTCTCCTCAATATCGCACTGACGCTCTATGTCAAGGGCGGGTCCGTGGTAATGCAATTCAATAGCGACTGGCTGCATCTGCTTAACGAATTACCTGAAACAGTTGCAACCCTCACCGTTGCCGTACTTCTGCCTTATGTCATGATCCGCTCGCAAAACCGGAACAAGCTGATCTCGGCGGGCAGTACCATGCTGTGTACCACCGTCATCAGCGGCACCATCATTCTGTTCACTCACACGGAACTGGCTCATATTCTGTCGCTCTATATCGGCTGGGTCATTTTGTGGTTCACCGCCTTTTATTTTTCGATGCTGGCGAATATCGACCGTCAAGCTCAATCCCGTTCAGATCAATCATAGAAAGTGCACATGTATTTAACAACGTTGCTCATCGCCGGCCTGATGAGTTTGACCGGAATCGCTCAGGCAGACGATTTTAAGGCTGACTTAAGCGGTGATGTCGGCTTGGGCGCTGATTATACAAGCCGCCTGGTCACCGGCCATAAAAATGCACTCATGCCCTATCTTGATGTGGAATATGACCGGTTTTTCGCCCGTATTGATACCTTAGGCATCAAAACCGGCAAGCTGGGCTATGGCTATGTTGAACTGGTCGGCCGTATCAGTCAGGACACAACCCGGACGGACAAAAGCGCAATTCCTTTGGGTATCGGCACGTTACAGGAAACCCCGTTAGGCGGCATCATGATCAATGCCTTCCACGATGTCAGCGGGTCACAAGGCAATTTGTTAGAAGCAATTTATGGCGGACAAATCGACTTGCCCGGCATTACTTTTTACCCGCTGGCAGGACTGGAATATCAATCCGCAAACTATGTGCGTTGTTACTATAGTGAGCCTGGCCGATATCAAAACTGGCAACCCGCCGGCGCACTCAACAGCCTGGCAGGCTTAATCGCTGATATTCCGTTAGGCGGGGCATATCATTTAAATTTAAACTTGCGCCGCAAATGGCTGGCAGAGTCGATTCAATCAAGTCAGCTTGTGAATCAAAGCTATCTGGATAGCGCTTATCTGTCGCTCAGCTACCGGTTCAAATAAGTGCATCCGGTTGCTGTTATAGCATTAAACAAGTAGGATGCGCACTGTCGGTAAATTTAATGAAGTTTTAAGCGAATTACCAGTCTGGAATTTACGATGAAAATCGCCCCCCGTCTCATCAGCTATTTTCTGATTGTACTGTCTTTATTCATAACTGACGCACTAGCGGATGAGGTGCATATCGGCGTACTGTCCTATCGTTCGCTGGCGCAAACCAGTGCGCAATGGCAGCCGACTGCAGATTATCTCAACAGTCATATTACTGGCAGCCATTTCAGCATCATTCCCCTGTATTACCACCAGCTTGAGCTTGCCATCAATCACAAGGAACTGGATTTTGTACTGACAGATCCTGAACATTACGTCACGCTCCGGGAAGAGCGGGATATTTCGCTGTTAAGCACCATGACCCCGACCATTTCAGGACATCCGGTCGATGCTTTCGGCGGTGTCATTTTCACTCTCGCCAACAGGCGCGACATCAATACTTTGGCTGATGTAAAAGGCAAAACCATCTCCTCCCCCGACATACAATCACTGGGGGGTTATCTGGCTCAACGCGCTGCGCTATATAAGCGGGGAGTGGAACTCAACGATCTGTCCGGCATAACGTTTACCGGCATGCCGCACGACCAGGTCGTCTGGCAAGTTTTAGCCGGAAAAACAGCTATCGGCTTCGTGCGCACCGGCGTGCTGGAACAAATGGCACTGGAAGGAAAAATACAGCTGAAGCAGATTAAGATATTGAATCTGCAAAAAGAATTTCCACAAGCATTATCCACCGAACTGTATCCTGAGTGGCCATTTCTGGCCATGCCGAAGGCAGCCGAGGCGCTGACAAAGAATGTCACACTGGCCCTATTGCAGATTCAACCCGACAGCCCGGCAGCCCGGAGCGGCCAGTATTACGGATTTTCTCCGCCCGGCAACTACGCAAAAGTGGAAGCCTTGATGCGGCAATTGAATGTTAATCCGGAAACTGACCCTCTATTTGTCCTGCATGATGTACTGAAAAAATATATGCTGGTTCTGATCGGAATGAGCCTGTTTTTGCTCGTTTTAGCAGCCTTCACCCTGTTGTATTTTGCCCGCATCAATCAAAAACTGCGTATCAGCTATGCCGCGGCAAAAAAACGCGATGATGAACTCAGAGACGCCAATGAAAGCCTGGAAGAGAAAGTACACAGCCGCACAAAGGAACTACAACTAAGCGAGCAGCGTTCCAGGAACGCGATAGCTGAACTGCAGCTACAAAAAATCGCGCTGAATGAACATGCAATTGTGTCTATCACCGATGTCAGCGGCGCAATGACCTATGTGAATGACCGCTTCTGCCTGATCAGCCAGTATTCAAAAGAAGAGCTGCTGGGAAAAAGTTACGCCATGCTGGATGCCGGCATTCATCCAAAAGAATTTTTCAGCCACATGGAACAGGTCATTACGCGTGGTGAAGTATGGCATGAAGAAGTCTGCAATCGCGCCAGGGATGGCAGTCTGTACTGGCTGGATATGACCGTTGTTCCGTTTGTCGATGAGTTCAAAAAGCCTTATCAGTACATCGCCATCCGTACCGATATTACTTCACGAAAAAAATCGGAAGAAGCCTCTTTACAACTGTCGTTCTACGACACACTGACCGGCTTGCCCAACCGGCGTTTGTTGACAGCCCGCTTGAAACGTTTGTTAATGGCTAATGCGCGCACGCATGAGCACGGTGCAATTATTTATATTGATCTGGATAATTTCAAAAAGCTCAACGATGCCAGGGGACACGCGGCAGGTAATTTGCTGTTGATTGAAGTGGCCAAACGACTTAAAAACTGCGTACGAAAAGAGGACACCGTCTCGCGTTTGGGCGGTGATGAATTCGTTTTGGTGCTGCAGAGTTTAAGTATCCGGAATGAACTGGCCAATTCCGCAGCAGAGCGTGTCGCACAAAAAATATTGCATAAAATGAACCAGCCTTATCTGCTCAATGGCTACGAGTACTATAGTTCGCCCAGTATCGGCGTCACACTGTTCTGTAGCGGCAAGCAAAGCGTAGATGACCTGCTCAAACATGCCGACAGCGCCATGTATCAATCCAAAAAGGCAGGGCGCAACACCATACGCTTCTACGACCCGCACACGCAAGCTACCCTTGTTGCGCATCATGAAATGGAAACGGCATTGCGCCATGCATTAAAAAACCGGGAATTACAGCTTTACTATCAGATGCAGGTCAATAGCTCAGGTCAGCCGATCGGTGCAGAGGCGTTATTACGCTGGCATCACACCAAGACAGGTATCGTCCCGCCGGATCAATTCATTCCTCTGGCAGAAGCAACCGGTCTGATCGTACCTATCGGACTCTGGGTATTGCAAACGGCTTGCGAGCAGCTTAAGCAATGGCAACAATCTCAGACTACCTGCGAACTGGTGCTGGCCGTCAATGTCAGTGTACGACAATTCCGCGAAACCGACTTCGTCGCTCAGGTACGTCAGACGCTCACGGCAAGCGGTATTAATCCGGCATATTTAAAACTGGAAATAACCGAAAGCATGATCATCGACAATATCGATGAAACAATCGACACCATGCATGCACTGAAGTCGCTGGGCCTGAAGTTTTCCATGGACGATTTTGGCACCGGCTATTCATCGCTGTCGATTATCAAGCGCTTACCACTGGATCAACTTAAAATCGACCGTTCTTTCGTCAACGATATTCAGCACGATGCCTTCGACCGGGCGATTGTGCGCACCATCATTGCCATGGCACAAAGCATGAAGCTGAGTATCATTGCCGAGGGCGTAGAAACGGAAGCGCAGCATCAAATTTTGCTCAATAAGGGTTGCACCAGTTTTCAGGGCTATCTGTTTGGCAGAAAAGTGCCTATTGAACAGTTTGAAGCATCGCTGAGCAGTAAAATAAAGGCTGCAGATGACATTTCGACTTCCCTGAAAACTTCAGCTTACATTTGAATCGTTCTATCTATTTAACGTCGGGCATATTTATAAAACTGTCAAGGGAGAGTCAAATGAAAGCGCTTTCAAAACGGGGGTTGCTTCTGCTGTTCTGCCTGTCCGCTTGTACAGAGGAAAAGGCAAAGGCTCTTCAACTTGCGGCAGAGACATTCAAGAACGAGGCCGATGCGGCATGCGCACTGGGCGCTGATAGTATCAAGGCTTCAGTTGCCATGCCCGAAATAACGCGCGGCGAAATCTCAAAGTCCCTGGCGGAGGCAAAGAAATTTGGCGCCAATGAACTGGACATAATCTATTCGTATTCCAGCATTGAGGACACGGGTATGAAGCCCTCTCTGGATACCTTGAGCAAGACCTGCCAAGCACAGCGGCAACTGGCCGCGATATACACCGATTTGCCGCATGGCTACTTGCTGTCAAACGATGATGTCAAAAAATCACAAAAATATGTTGTGAATGTCACAGCGCGCTTTGCCAAACTTGCTCAGGTATTTGCATCGCTACCGGGTATAGGCAGGGATAATATTGCGCGGATCAAGATTATTGAGGCACGAACAAAGGCGATGGCAGTCACCGACGAAAATGTGCGTTTGCCGCTGCTGGACAGCGTCGCGGAAGCGATCCTCATTAATCAGACAAACGAGGCACAAAACCGGGCGCAAGTGATGACACAATTTGCCAAAACAGTTGTTCTCGGTGAAAAACTGGCTCACGCAAGCCTCGAATATGACAAGCTCTCCGTCACTGACTTGCTGGATTCGCTCAGGGAATATTCCGCGCTGTATGGGAATATCACGGGTCGAACCTCCATAGCGGAAAACGCGCTCGAACGAATCAACAATGTTGAGACACGGATCAAAAACGATCCCGGTCTTAGTCCGCTGCTTGATGCGGAACTTACCCAATAATCCAATCCGGAGAAAAAACATGTCGACTCAAGACAATGATGCTGAAATGCTTCGCTTAATGGGGAACACCATTACTGATCTACAAATCGGCTACCGGGCGGCCTCTCTTGAAAATCAAGCCATCCTGGCGGCACCGTTGAAGGAAATGATTCAGGACTACGGAGACTATCAGGCGCGCCTTTTGAAATCCGGCACCATTACAGGTGACGCAGAACTCGCTGAAATGAATACAATTCAAAGCGCTATCAGCGATGCTGCAACGCAGCAAGAGCTGCTGGTCACGATTTCCAAGATTGTCGCACTGATCGCCTCCACGTAGTATTCGAAACACCGGTCGTTTGCTGGCTTGCGCCTGATTTCTACTGGTATGCTTCCCTGTTCCGCCAGTCCTTGCCTGAATTTATTTCACCCGCACCTGACTTTATTTCATCCTTGGCGGACTAGATCCGGTGAGTCGCGGATTGTATCCCGTCTACTACACCTTGTCTCCGGTACACTGCACCTTGCATTCCGGCGGGTGCTTATCCGGTAGAGGGGATCTCCTGTATCACTGAGGTCGTCTCCCGGCCGGGGTAAGTGAATCGCCTCGGGCCAGCGGCTGATATTTCAGAGCTAGCGAGAGATTTACTTTCGCGCGCCGCCGACTTGCTCGCACAGGACGTCAGTAACGCCGCAATTATAGCCGATTGATATGACGCAGCAATATCAGTCAGGCTAGGTGATTTATTGAAAGAAGCATCCCGATTTACGGCAAAAGATAGTAGTAACAAGCCCTGAAGTTAAGTTAGTGAAGACCCTGAATGCTAATAGTGAGGAGGCATTTCATTCACGGGCTTATTCTCATGCCCTGTTTCATCCAGCGATTGGATGTGCCTTACCAGCGATTTGCAAATCTTTTCAAGCTGGCTCAGCTTTTGTTGTTGCTGATAGACAACTTTATTCAACTCCTCTATCAGGTCTTCCTGAAAGGCAATTTTTGTTTCTATGTTTACTAAACGTTCTTCAATCATGGGTATCTTTAGAGAATTGGGCGACGAGCCGGTAGCTGTCATTCTAACGCAGCCAGCAATACTAATTTGCTATTCCCACATAACGTTTTTCCGGGCACGGGCAGCTGATGTGAACAGTTCGATCAAAGGCAAGCCCCGCTTGAGCAGGCTAACCGCTGATTCATCCGCATCTTTTTCCTGAACCGGCCGGCTTGCTCTTTGCGCTTCCATCGCGCCGGTAAGGCAAGCTAATGCCACGGGGACATCTTCAGCCAGAATTGCACCGGGTATCGTACCGCTTTGCCCCATTATTTTCAGCATAGTCAGCGCATCCCCGCCAAACATGAGGATATTGGCATGGACAGCGGTTTTAAAAGTAACAAGCATATAAACTCCTTATGGCATCAACAGATAAGTTTCCCCGAAAGCCTGCCTGAGCGGCTTCACGAGTGTCAAACAATTCCGGCAAGGATCAGCGTTGCCACAAAATATGTGCGGTTTCCAGAGGCGTAATGGCCTCGGCGTGATAAGCAATAATCCTCGCCGTATAGTCCTCAGCCTGCCGTACAGCAGACAAAACAGCACGATAGACATAGCCATTGATTGCGCCGACCAATGGGCGTACACGCGTCATTTCAACCCGCTCGGCAAGCCCCCCACTCACACCCTCAGCGTATAGTTCAACCTGCACTGTCTCGGGTTCCAGGCCATCCAAATAAATTTGTACTTCAATAATATGCTGATTATCCAGGGTTTCAATCTTCACTTCAGCGAAACGCAAGGCGTCCCACTTTTGATCCAGTTCCTGCTGCCAATTAACCAGCTCCACGCCGATGGTACTTTGATTCGCGGCTCTTTCAAGATAAGCCTTAGCCGCGGGAAGGTAATGTTGCCCGGTATATTCGCGCACTGCGCGGTTACTGGAAAAACGCGAGGTTAACTGCGCCATGCTCTCCCGCATCCGGTTCACCCAAACAGTTGGAATGCCCTGCTCGTTGCGGGTATAAAACTCCGGAATCACTTCACGTTCCAGCAACTCATAAAGCGCGCAAGCTTCTTTTGTATCCCATGCCGGATCGTGATCATGTTCACACCCGTCACCCAAGGCCCAGCCGACTTCCGGCGTATAGGCTTCAGCCCACCAGCCATCCAGCTCGGACAAATTGATGCCGCCATTGGCCAGCACCTTCATGCCACTGGTACCACAGGCCTCCCAGGGACGACGCGGTGTGTTGAGCCAGACATCCACCCCCTGCACCAGGCGTTCAGTTAACTGCATGTCATAGTCACTGAGAAAGATTACATGCGGACGTACTTCCGGCCGGCGGATGAAATGCATCCATTCCTGAATCAGTGCCTGTCCGGCCTGATCGGCAGGATGTGCCTTGCCTGCCATGATGATCTGTACGGGCCGATGCGGATGAGTCAGCAGACGTATCAATCGTTCCTGATCGTGGAGCAGCAAATTTGGTCTTTTGTAACTTGCAAAGCGGCGTGCGAAACCCAGCGTCAGGATATTGCCGTCAAACAACCGGCTGACGGCATCAACCGATTCCGGCGTACTGCCTGATATGGCCAGTTGCCGTGATAGTCTCCCTCTGGCGTATTCAATCAGTGACTTACTGGAAACCGTTCTGAACTGCCATAAACGGGCATCTGAAATCCGGCGAATATCCTTCTCCAGAGTCTCCATCGTTCCCAGCCAGCGACACTTGCCACACGCCTCAGTCCAGAGTTCATCTGCGGCTGCGGAATCCCAGGTCGGCATATGCACGCCGTTGGTGACGTGACCTATCGGCACTTCATCTAACGGCCATTGCATAAACAGCGGCCCGAACAGTTGCCGGCTTACCTTGCCATGCAGGCGGCTCACGCCATTCACCGCGCCGCTGCCGCGAATGGCAAGATAGGCCATATTGAACGGCTCATCATTATCATGCGGATTCTTGCGGCCCAATGCCAACAAAGCATGGCGTGACAGACCCAGTCTTTGCTCGGCGTAGCCTGCCAGATATTGTTCGATGAGCGCAGGTTCAAAACGGTCAAAACCGGCATCCACCGCCGTGTGCGTGGTAAACAGATTCCCGGCGCGGGTCACGGCCAATGCGACCTCAAAACTCTGCGAGGTTTCCTCCATATAGCTGCGCGCACGCTCCAGCACAGCAAAAGCCGCATGCCCTTCATTCAAGTGACAGACTTCCGGCCTGATACCCAGTGCGTTGAGCAGTCGCCAGCCACCGATCCCGAGCAACATTTCCTGTTTCAAACGCAGTTCCGGCCCGCCGCCATAAAGCTCGCTGGTAATACCTCGATGCGCCGGATAGTTTGCGGCATCATTGCTGTCCAGCAGATATAACTTCAGACGGCCGACCTGCACTTCCCAGGCACGCAGCCAGACTGAATATCCCGGCAAGGCAATCTCCAACCTTAACCATTCGCCATCCGCTTTGCGTAATGGCGTGATAGGCAGTTGTCCCGGATCGTTATACGGATAGAGCGCCTGTTGTGCGCCGTCCTTGTCAACGACCTGACGAAAATAGCCTTGCTGGTAGAGCAACCCGACAGCGACGACAGGCACGCCCAAATCACTGGCCGCCTTGAGCTGATCGCCTGCCACGTTACCCAGGCCGCCGGAATAAATCGGCAACGCTTCGCTCAACATATATTCCATACTGAAATACGCCACACAGTTGAGCGCTGATTGCGGATATGTTTGCTGAAACCAGGCTGCGGCCCCGGTTTCATCTCGTCTGGATTGTAAAAGATTATCAATCTTTTTGCGGAAGGCATCATCCGTCAGGGCTGCTTGCAACTTATCCCGCGAGACCGTCTGCAATACGACCCAGGGATTCTGTGTCATATCCCAAAGTGCGGCATCGAGCTGTCGCCATATCTCGTCAGCCCCATGACTCCACGACGAACGCATATCCAGCGCAAGCTCGGACAGCGCATCAAAACCGTCAACGTCCACACATAAAAGTCGTTCCTTGGGGTGCATGGTTCGCATTGCTTCGCTCATGATATTCCCTTCAATTCGGGTTCAACGGGGATAATGCTCACAATCAGATTTATTCTCAACCGCTTTGCCGGCAGCACCGGAGATTGTAGCAGTAACGACAGGCTTTGCATCAAAGGGGCGCACAGGACTGATGTATAACGCCTGGCAAATAACTTTCCGATTTTGCTCAAGATCATTAGATTGCTTTTATTGATTAGTACATGCGGTTACGGAACAGCCAGTTGGCGAGCGAGAGGGTCACAAGACCGATTAACGCCATCGGCCAGAGTTGATTGAGCAGCACATCAAAACCCGCGCCCTCTAAAAACACCTTGCGCAATATCACCAGAAAATAGCGTAACGGATCAATCAGGGTAATTGTTTGCACCAGTTGCGGCATGTTGGCTATCGGGGTGGAAAAGCCGGACAGAATCACGGCCGGCACCATAAACAGGAAGGCGCCCAGCAATCCTTGCTGCTGGGTTACTGCCAGCGAGGAAATCAGCAGCCCTGCCCCCACGCTGGATAACAGAAACAGTGCGAGTCCGGTATAAAGCGCAGGCAGACTACCCAGCAGCGGCACATGAAACCACAGGGTCGCAATCAGCAATATCAGCGTACCTTGTAATATGCCGATGATAAAACCCGGCAGCGCCTTGCCCAGCAGTATTTCAGCCGGCTGAAACGGCGTGACCAGCAACTGGTCGAAAGTCCCCTGCTCCCGCTCCCGCGCCACCGTCAGCGCCGTAACCAGCATGGTGGTAACCAGCGTCAGCATGCCTACGATGCCCGGGATAAAAAACCAGCTGCTTTCCAGATTGGGATTGAACCAGGCGCGACTCTCAAGCCTGGCGGGTGGCGCTGACAAGCCGTGAGCCGCACTCCATTTTGTGTTGTAAGTTTGCACAATGTCGCTCACGTAATTCAGGGCGATCATGGCTGTATTGGAATTACGTCCGTCGATGATGACCTGCAAGGGGGCGCTGCGCCCTGACAGTAAATCGGCAGAAAAATGCTGCCCGATATGCACCACCAGTAAAATTTTCCGGCTATCCAAAAGAGGGGTAATTTCACTCTCAGCCTGCAAAGTTCGCACCCGATGAAAGGCCGGCGCGCCGTCAAAGGCGGCAACCAGTTCGCGTGAGATCGCGCTGTTATCCTCGTTGTAAAGCGCGTAGGGAATTTGCTTCAAATCGAAGGTCGCCGCATAACCGAACACCAGCAATTGTATTAAAGGGGGCACGATCAGTACCATGCGGCTTTTCGGATCCTTGAGCAGTGCCAGAAATTCCTTGCGGATCAGGGCTAACAGACGTATCAGCATTATTCCAGTCGCTTTCTGGATTTTTTCCAGGTAATGCCCATAAAGAGTGCCGCAAGCAGCGCCAGCGCCAGCACATTGGGCAATACCACCGACCACACGTTGCCGGCCATAAACAGGGTTTGCACGATGGACACGAAATAACGGGCGACGATAAAGTGGGTGATAAACTGCACCACAGAGGGCATACTGTCAATATCGAAAATAAAACCGGACAGCAAAAAGGCGGGCAAAAAGGTGCCGATAATGGCGACCTGACCTGCAACAAATTGATTTCTCGCCAGCGTGGAAATGGTCAGCCCCATGCCCAGCGCTGCGAGTAAAAACAGTGAGGAGCACGCCAGCAACAACCAGAAGGAGCCGCGCAACGGCACATCAAACAGCCATACCGCCAAGCCTACCGATAACAACATACCGCCGGTGCCCAGCGTAAAATAAGCAATGATCTTGCCCAGCAATATTTCAGTCATGGTCACCGGGGTCACCAGCAGCGCTTCCATCGTGCCGCGCTCCCATTCACGCGCCATCACCAGTGCGGTCAGCAGTGTGCCGATCAGCGTCATGATGATCGCAACCAGTCCCGGCACCAGGAAATTCCGGCTTTTCACTTCGCTGTTGTACCATACCCGCTGAACCAGTTGCACCGGCATCTGCAATTCCTGCCCGCGACTTTGGGCACGGCGGGCAAGCCAGTTCGCCCAGACGCCCTGTACATAGCCTTGTGTCAGTCGCGCGGTGTTGGCATCCACACCATTGACGATCAACTGAATCGGCGTTCCATCATTTTGTCGCAATCCGGCTGCAAAATTTGCGCGCAGATGCACAATCGCATTTATTTTACCTGAACGTAAATCCTGCTCTGCTTCATGCATGGTACGCGCATAATGCGCTGCGAAATAATGGCTACCTTCAAGGGAGGCCAGAAAATCCGCAGTATCAAGCGACGGCGATTCAGCCACCAGTGCTACGGGCAGATGATCCGCATCCAGCGACACCCCGAAGCCGAACAGCACCAGCAGAAAAAAAGGCATCAAGAAGGCAATCGCGATGCTGCTCGGATCCCGTCTGATCTGCAAAAACTCCTTACGCACCAGAGCTGTCAGCCGCATGCGAGCACCACCGCGAATATTGTTCATGTGCTATCCTTCATTTGAGTTGCCTGTTGCACCAGACAAATAAAGGCATCTTCCATACTCGGTTCAGGATTTTCCAGAGTCTGTGCACGCGCCTTGATCGCGGCAGGTTCATCCATCGCCAGAATGCGGCCGGCAGCCATGATGGCCAAACGATCGCAATATTCCGCCTCTTCCATAAAGTGCGTGGTGATCAGCACAGTCACACCTGATCTTGCCAGCGCACTGATACGCTGCCAGAACTCGCGCCGGGCCAGCGGATCAACGCCTGAAGTGGGCTCATCCAGAAACAGGATCTCAGGCTGGTGCATCAGCGCGCATGCCATGGCCAGACGCTGCTTATAGCCCAGAGACATATCAGAGGACAACTGATCGGCCTGCTTTTCCAGTTCAAATTCATCCAGTGCCCAGATCAGGCGGCGCTTGCGTGCCTGCCCCGACAAACCGTAAGCACTGGCAAAAAATTCCAGATTTTGCGTCACACTCAGGCTGCCATACAAAGAAAACTTTTGTGACATATAGCCGATGCGGGAGCGCGCTGTGGAAGCTGCAACACGCAAATCCAGCCCGGCCACGCGCAAGCTGCCTGAACTTGCCGGCAACAAACCGCAGAGCATACGAAAGGTGGTGGATTTTCCAGCGCCGTTCGCGCCCAGCAGACCGAATATTTCACCTCGCTTCACCTGAAAACTGATGCCATCCACAGCCCTAAAGCTGCCGAAGCTGCGCTTGAGCTGTTCAACCTGAATCACAGGTAAGCTATCAGCTGCCACATTCAAAGCCGGCATATCGGTCAGACGGGTTCTGCGCAAGGAAGACTTTGCGCGCAGCATATCAATGAATCCATCCTCAAAACGAGGTGCTACCGCCTTGATTTGCGCTGATTCAAGCCCAGGCAGCGCGCGCAGGGCTTCGACCGTACTGTTTTTTGCAGTGACGAGGCGCACATGATCCCCCTGTACCAAGGCATCCACTACATGTCCTGTCAGCTCCGCCTGCACATCCCTTAACTTTTTATCCAGGACCGTTACGGCCCAGGTTCTGCCTGTCATGGGCGCACTTAAACGATCCGGCGCGCCTTGCATCAAGATTTTCCCCTCATGCATCAGAATCACTTCCTGACAACGCTCGGCCTCATCCAGATAAGCCGTGGAGATCAGCACACTCATGCCCTGCTCCTGCACCAGCCGGTTGATAATCACCCACAGCTCGCGACGCGAGACAGGATCCACCCCTACGGTGGGTTCATCCAGCAACAGCAGTTCCGGTGCGCGCACCAGCGTACAGGCCAGCCCTAACTTTTGTTTCATGCCGCCTGACAAACGCCCTGCCAGCCTGCCGGTGAAAGCCGCCAGACCGGTCATATGCATCAGTTCCTGATAACGCCCTGCCCGCTCAGGCTCAGGCACACCCTGAAGATCAGCATACAACTGAAGATTTTCCTGCACGCTGAGATCCTCATACAAGCCAAAGCGTTGCGGCATATAACCCATCAAGGCCTGAACAGACAGGGAATCCAGCGTGGAGTCCCGTCCCAGCGCATGAATACTGCCGGAATCGGCTACTAGCAATCCTGCAGCCAGCCGCATCAGCGTGGTCTTACCCGCGCCATCAGGACCGATCAACCCTGTTATCACGCCGGGACGAATCGTGAAACTCACCCCGTCCAGCACCCGCCTGCCGGCAAAGGTTTTAACCAAATCGGCAGCTTGCAGGATCGCTAGCGTTTCCATACTGTCAGTCCCGGCAGGGATCGTCCCCCGCTGCTTTTTGATTCAATGGAATGATCACTGTGGCAGGCATCCCCTGGCGTAGCACAGCCCCTCCCTCACAGACAAAAATCCGTGTCTGATATACCAGACTGGCGCGAATATCCGTCGTCTCAACCGTTTTAGGGGTAAATTCTGCTGCGGGCGAAACATAGCCTACCCAAGCGCGAACAATTTGCCCCGAATCCGTATGCACCTTTGCGCGCGCACCGACCGGCACCTGCCCCAGTTCCGTTTCCGGCAAGTAGCTGCGCACCCAGACAGGTTTCGTCAATGCCAGGGTATACACAGGTTTCAGGGGAGAGGCCATATCGCCCGGCTCCAGAATACGATTTTCAATCACGCCATCGGACGGGGCATGCAACTCACCTTCGCCGATGTCGCGCAATATCACGGCTTCAGCCGCCTCGCTTGCCGCCAGTGTAGCTCTGGCTGTTGCAACATCTTCCTTGCGGAAACCTTGCTCCGCCAGACGCAGGGTTTCTGCTGCCGCATTCAATTGTGCACGCGCCTTTTCACTGCTAAATTTTGCACTATCGGCCTGTTGTGCGGATACAAAATGACGTGCAACCAGCTCCAGCTGACGCTGATAAAAAGCCGTTGCATCCGCCAATGTTGCGCGTGCGGCATCACGCTGCGCACGTGCGCCCCGGATTTCCTCGGGACGGGAACCTGCCAGATAACGGGCGAGCACTTCCCGCTGCGCCTGACTCTGTGCCTTGAGCTGTACTAGTGACAATTGTTGTCGGACAGTATCAAGGCGAGCCAGCAACTGACCGGACTTCACATAATCGCCCTCCGTTACCAGCATTTTATCAATCCGACCGCTAGCGTTAAAAGCCAACTCTACCTGTCTTATATCCACGTTACCATGCAGGATCAGCTCCGTCTGCACAGGCGCGACATGCCGGCTAAACCACACTACCGCAGCTACGGCCAGTAATAAAATCAGAGTGAGGATTTTTTTCATGTCAGGCATATTCCGGCTGCGATGATTAATGCGGATGGTCAGTATAAGCAAAAACCGGGGTATCAGGTAAATCAGCGCGAGGTTTTAGCCACGACAGACTCAAAATAAGATTAAATTGCCTGTTTCAGGGCATATATCAGTTAAAAACACGATGTCAACTTGCCTAAACATCGCTTGCGGCGTAAAGTGCGCTCGCATTGATCCCCCCTCATCACAGGCAGGCAGAATGAGCATTACAAAACAAAAATTACCGACACTGGTGTTAGGCGCAATCGGCGTGGTGTTTGGCGATATCGGCACCAGCCCCTTATACGCCTTGCAAACCACCTTCACAGGTTCAGCGCCGCTGCCGGTAATCGAGGCAAATATCATGGGTGTGCTCTCGCTGATGTTCTGGACCATCATGCTGCTGGTATCCTTCAAATATGTCACGATAATTATGCGCGCTGACAACCATGGCGAAGGCGGCTCACTGGCTTTGCTGGCACTGGTCACCGAAATCACGGCAAAACGCCCTAAAATTAAATGGCTGATCACCGCGCTGGGCGTACTGGCCGCAGCGCTTTTTTTTGGCGATGGCATGATTACACCGGCGATTTCCGTGCTCTCTGCCGTTGAAGGACTGGATCTGGTATCACACCAATTCAAGATATTCGTACTGCCGATTACTTTTGTTGTATTAACCGGTCTGTTTTTCATTCAAAAACGTGGCACAGCCACAGTCGGTATGGCCTTTGGCCCTATCATGATTATCTGGTTTACCTGTCTGGCCTGGTTTGGCCTGCAATCTATCCTTAAATCACCTGAGGTTTTATGGGCACTCAACCCGCTTTATGCGTATCGCTTCTTAACAGCTGATCCCTGGCTGGCTTTTCTGGCGTTAGGCTCTGTCGTACTAGCCATCACCGGCGGTGAGGCACTGTATGCCGACATGGGACACTTTGGCAAACAGCCGATCCAACTCTCCTGGTTTTACTTTGTTCTGCCCGCACTGGCCTTAAATTATTTCGGTCAGGGTGCTTTGCTGCTGCACAGCCCGAAGGCCATTGAAAATCCGTTTTATTTACTGGCACCCGCCTGGGCACTTGTTCCCATGGTATTTCTCGCCACCGCCGCCACCGTGATTGCCTCACAGGCGGTGATTTCCGGCGCCTTCTCTGTGGCGAATCAGTCAGTACAAATGGGTTTTCTGCCACGTATGGAAATATGTCAAACGTCGGACCAGGCACAAGGGCAGATCTATGTGCCCGCCACCAACTGGCTGCTGTATGTGGCCGTGGTGTTTCTGGTGTTCACCTTCGGTAGCTCGGCCAATCTTGCCGCCGCATACGGTATTGCGGTCACCGGCACGATGACCATCACGACGATACTGATCTCCTTCGTGATGATCCTGTACTGGCGCTGGTCATGGGCGGTTACACTGCCCATAGTCACGGTACTGTTCGTCACCGATCTCACCTTTTTTGCCGCCAATGCAATGAAAATCCCGCAAGGCGGCTGGTTTCCCTTAGGCATCGCCGTCATCTCGTTTACCGTGCTAACCACCTGGAAACGCGGGCGAAAATTATTGTTTGAAGAAATTGCACGCCAGTCTGTCCCGCTCAAAGTCGTGCTGGATGATGCCGATCATTTCAGCCATGTGGAAGGCACAGCCATCTTCCTGACCGGTGCCGGAGAAGGTGCGCCCTCTGCACTGCTGCATAATCTCAAACACAATCAGGTATTGCACCAGCGCAACATTTTGCTGACCGTGACTATCGAAGAAAAACCTTATGTCACCAAAGGCAATCGCTTGCTGATCGAGAATCTGGGGAAAAATTTCTATCGGGTAAAAGTGTTCTACGGCTTTATGGAAATACCTGACCTGCCTGTCGCACTCGACCTGTGCGGGGATATGGGATTGCCGTTCGATATGATGACCACTTCATTCTTTATAACACGCGCCATGATCGTCTCCAGCCCTCATCCTGGTATGGTTAAATGGCGCGAACGACTATTCCTTGCCATGTCCAAAAATGCCATGAATGCGGCCGATTTTTTCAGAATTCCGACCAACCGCGTTATCGAAATGGGTACGCGTATCGAAATCTAACTTGCAACTGCTTACCTAAGGACCATGAAATAACTAGCATTCATGGTTCTGGCTGACATTCAAGTGATTTTTTGCACGCAACCATTCAATTAACTGTCCTATAGGCATCGCCTTGGCGATGAACCAACCCTGCACCAGATCACATCCCAGGCCGCGCACCAGATCAAGGTCAGCCTGCGTTTCCACCCCTTCAGCTACGGTGGATAATTTAAGTTTGCGCGCCATCTCAATGGTAGAGGCAAGGATGGCTCGTGCTGATGATTTTCCCACAGCTCCCTGCACAAAACTTCGATCAAGTTTCAACTGACTGAAGGGAATACGTTGCAATTGCTCCAGGGACGAATAGCCTGTGCCAAAATCATCAATGGATAATTTAAATCCCTTTAGCCGCAATCTGGTCATGACATCCATGGCGGTAACCATGTCGGCCATGATGCCGGTTTCAGTAATTTCCAGAATCAGGTTTTCCGCCTTAAAACCGGTGGCATCAATGCTGGCCAGGATAAACTCTGGCAGACGAATATCCGATAGCCAGTTGGCCGAAAGATTGATAGCGACGTTCAGGTTAAAACCTGCCTCAATCAACCGGACGCCTCCGACCAATGACTTGGTTACCAGTGCTTCAGAGAGCAGCCCTATCAGATTGTGTTGCTCCGCTGTGGTGATAAATACATCGGGAGGAATCGTCCTGCCATTGTGTTGCCAGCGTGCCAGGGATTCCACACCCACAACACGTAGCGTGGCAGCATCCACCTTGGGCTGAAAATGAACCTCGAATTCGTTCTGATGTATACCCTGCAGAATCTCCTCCGGCGTAACCGTGATAATGACCCGTGGAGATCGGGGTGCGTTGTTCTGTTCGAAATCCAGCGTGAGCAGAGCAAGCAAGGTCTCTCTCATGACCGGTTTTTTCAGGATGCCGCGCAAGTTCATTCCCTTAGCGCGAACCACTTCGGCTGCAATCTGTAACAACTGCTCCTCAACACCACTGACCAGAATAACGCCTTGTTGATAACCGCTATCAGCGAGGCGACGCAGAAACTCAATCCCATCCATGCCCGGCATGTTAAGGTCGCTGATAACCAGGTCGATATCGTCTTGCTGAGCGATGAGCAATAGTGCCTGCTCGGCATTGTCGATACTTTCAACTTCAGCAACGCCGAGCATGCCTAGCAGCATGCTGATTTGACGCCGCGCCACGGCATCATCATCTACAATGAGTACATGCCCGTACAGAGACACTTTCGTAGCGGATGGTATTTCCGGCTTATTTAATTCCGGTGACGACATGATCAGCTGGCTTGCCGCCTCTTCAACATCGTGCAAGGCGTTTTCCAGCTCGCCATACAGAAATTTGGCATTTTTCATCTGCTCTGCTTTGGCAGCGTCTTCAAGCTTTTCAGCATGCGAAGCGAAGCGTAGTGCGCCAACCATGCGCGCCGATGATTTAAGCTTATGCATGATCAGCGCAAGTGGCCGTACATTTTTTTCGGTCAAATACAATCGGCAAGCGGGCAAATCGCCTCGCGCAGTGGCGGTAAACAGATCAATCAACTCGCGTATCTGCTTCGTGTCAATATTGCCAACAACGCGCCTCAGATAGTGTAGATCCAAGGTTGCCTCAGTTGTTTTTGTTAGCTTATCTTCTGTAGTTCTGACGACAGGTGACGACTGCGGCAACCAGTGTTCCAGCATGCGTTGCAATTTATCCAGCTCAATGGGCTTAGACAACGCATCATCCATGCCGGCTTGCAAGCAGAGTGCAATATCTTCAGGATCATTCAAGGCCGTAATGGCAATGACAGGAACATAAGCGCCGCTATCCTGCTCTGTGGCGCGAATGGCACGCGCAAGCGCAAGCCCCCCCATACCAGGCATGTTAAGATCCGTCAGGATCAGATCATGTCCGCCTAACTTCCATTTCGTCAATGCGACGGCACCATCGGCAGCGATGTCCGCCTCGTAACCCAGCACATCAAGCTGCATACTGAGAACAGCCTGATTGGCTGGATTATCTTCTGCCACCAGGATCAGTTTGCGTTCTCTGTTGTGCCGGATTGTCTCCATGGGCGATGTGGCGCAGGGTGGCTGCGAATCCGCAGACTCACCGGCATCAATCCGTTCGATCAAATTATCGATCAGATATGCGAATGCTCGTCCGTTTTCAAGAACCTCATGTACCTGCGCTTGTGCATCCTCATCCAGGCTGTCATTCAGCTGCAGAATCTGCGCATGCCCTAGCAACCCGTAGAGTGGTGTACGCATCTCGCTTTTCAAACTGAAAAGCATCTCTGATTTAGCGCTGTGCGCTCTATCAGCGGCCTCTCGCGCCTGTTGCACTTCACTAATGACTTTTTGCTGATAACTGCGTAAACGGATCGCTTCAAGCATGCTGGCATAAGTCGTCGTTATATTATGCAGGCTCTCTATGGTGTTTGCGTCATAGCCGTCTGAACGGTTGGCCAGCCCTGCCATACCTGTCATTAACTCGCCATGATAGATGGGAACACCGAGGAATGTCTTGAGTGGTGAATGCCCCACGGGCAATCCACCCTGCCTGGGATCGTTCGCCACATCGTTGGCAATGACGACTTTTCCGGTACTTAGCACCGCACCGAATAAGTTTTCCAGATTGCGAAACTCCGTCTCAACTTGTGTCTGGTCAAGCAGACATTGGCTGTCATCATCCCGTCGAATGCCGGAAAGTGCGTGAAACTTGAGATATGGCTTACCGTCATGATCAAACAACACTTCGCCTATGAAGCCGCAGGTGCTCTCCGTTCGCAGTAACATACCGTCCAGCAGCAAGCGACTGGCAGCGATAATATCCTGAGTAACGATAAATTTTTGCAGCGCGTGATTTAATAATTCGAGCAGACGCACTTGCTGTTCCCGTTCATCCAGCACGATTTTCTGTACGGTAATGTCGGTTCGGATTGAAATGTACTGTTCAGGCCGGTTCTGTTCGTCGAGTATCGGTACGATTGTGTTCTGAACCCAATAAGTGGCCCCGTTTTTACCACGACTTTGCAATTCTCCCCGCCATATCCTGCCTGCGGTGATGGTCTGCCACATTTCGTCGAAAGTAGTACGCGGATGATGACCCGATTTGATAATACGATGATTCCGGCCAAGCAACTCATCGCGACGATAGCCGCTGATATCGCAGAATTTCGAATTAACATAAAGAATACTGCCATCCGACGATGTGACGGACATGAGAGCATGTGCGTCCAGCGCGCCCTTGAGATTTTGCAACTGTCTTCGGGTTTTGCGGCGCCAGGAATTGATCCTTTCGAATGTGCGGAACTGGCGCGTACGCGCCAGCACTGCGGTTACCAGCAGGCGTGGATCTACGGGCTTAACGAGGTAATCCTCACCGCCTGCATTGCGTGCATCGAGTTGGTGTTCAATATCCGCAAAGGCGGATAAATAAATCACCGGCAAATGGGCGTAGCGTTTATTCTGCCGGAGTAACGCAGCAAGGTCAGTACCTTGGCAGGCGTGCATTTCAACGCCCAGCAAACAAACCTCAGGCGCAAATTGTTCCAGAACATCTCGCGCCGCAACAGGATCGTCAATAGCCATAACGTCGACCCCTGCTGCTCGAAGAATACCCGCATTCAAATTCAGCATTGAAATACTATCATCGACAAGCAGCACCCGATAGGGGACACGCGGACGCCAGGCCAGCCCGGAAAGTACTGAGATCAGGCGGGGAATATCTACTGGCGTGTCGAGAAATAAACGTACACCAGCCTGACGTATCTTCACTTGGGTGAGAAAATCCTCGGTATCAGCCAATGCAACCAGCATGGGTGAAGCCGGAAGCGTACCCGTGGCACGCTTCAATTGTTTATCGAGTTCCGTTATATTTTCGACAAACCAGCTAACCTTGGCCAGCAAAATGGCCTGACCGGAGTGGCAGTCCACAGCGATATCATTGATGCTATTCGCACGTTCAACAACAAAGCCAAGCGATTCGAGTGCCTCGGCAAGATGTTCTATATCCTCTTGAATATTTCCTGCGAATACAAACCGCCAGCCCTCGGGATGCTCAGGCAGACTACTCAGGTCGATTTCTGCTGCCATACGGCCATTTTTCAATAGTTCAGTCAGACAAGCGGCCGTTTGTAGCGCCTGATGAAGCTCTTCATTTCCGGGTGCTTCACGGATGAATTCCTCAAGTAAGCCGGCGAGTTCTACTGAGCGACCGGCGGCTTCCTGCCATTGAATCTGCGTGCATTTTTCACCAAGTTGTTTCAGCATATATAACAAGCGCAAACCGCGTATGCGATCCCAGCCGTCACCGGCCAGACTGGCCGTCAAATCATGAATATCCTGCGCAATTTCCCGGAAGTTAACTGTCATACTGCCACTGTTTTATGGGACATATATTCGATTAGTGGCCTCAACGCGGCGAAAGGTATGGGTTTCGGGTAGACGGGAGTGCCCGGCGGCAGTCCGCCTTGTGCCTTGATTTCATCCGGTGAAAGTGCCGTGACGACAATGATGGTTGCGCGCACAGCAGCAGAATCCGATTTCAGGCGGCGTATCATGCTAAAACCATCCATGTTCGGCATCGCAAGATCAGTGATGATCAGATCAGGCTCCTGACGACCTATCATTAGCAGACCGACAAATCCATCCTCGGCCATTAACATCTCAATGGGCAACGCCCATTCTGCAAATTGAAGCCGGTAAAGTTCACGCTGGACGGGATCATCTTCCACCACCAGCACCTTGAATAATTCCGGGTCAACCGGCGTGCCGAGCACAGCCAGTTGCTTCAAGCGGATAGTTTCAACCGCATCAACCGGGATACGCCGGTGACCGCCCACCGTTTTCCACGCGGGCAAAATACCTGTTTCGACCCAAACTTGTACTGTCGACAATGCCACTCCCAGCTTCACTGCCGCTTGACGAGTGGACAGGAAGCTTTTTGTCGCCATTTTGCTAGGGTCGTTCACGGATAATCTCCTTTTGGTTGACAAACTAATTTCTGATAAAGTCATTATTTTAATCTTGTCACGGGAAAATAATTTTGCCGAAATAGCAGCCCGGTTTAGACAGGCGGGCTGAAGACTTCAGGGGCTAACCGTATAATTCAGATCCATCTGCCTGTTGCCAGCCATTAACAGCCCGGCTTCCTGTCATTTAGCATTCAGACATTCACGCGCATAAAAACCCCAAAGGATACGAATGTAATCATTTGCTGTATTATACTTACTTTCATCATTTTTTATACTCGTCTATACTGGCTCACCGTGAATAGCTTAAAGGATAGTTGTTATGGTTCTGGATTTTGACAATGTGCCGCCTTTTCCGGGAATCGAAGCCGCAGGCGATATTCTACAAACATCAGATGCCAGCACGTCAGTTCCCGGTATGAAACAGACGTTGAATTTAATTGGCAATTTGCTGCAAACTTTATGTATTGCCGCCCCCCTGCTCGTTAGCAGCCTTTCTCCTGCCTGGGCTGATGAGGAGAGTGACGCGCTGACATTGCATTATTTTGGCACCATCGGGCTAGCTCGTGCGACTTCGGAGCACATCCAGTACGTAAGCGATCTCTCCCAGCCGAATGGCAGCTCCGCTGGAAATTGGTCTGCCAAGCCGGATAGTGTTTTGGGCATGCAGGCCAACTATGCTTTTTCAGACCAGACCGAAGTCGTTACGCAGATTGTCAGCCGCTACCGTTACAATGGAACCTATCGGCCTGAAGTCATGTGGGCATATGCCCATTTCACCGCGGAAAACGGCACGGAATTTCGTGTCGGTCGATTAGGCACGGACTTCTATATGCTGGCTGATTCCCGGCTTATTGGTTACACGAATCTCACCATAAGCCCTTCACTGGATTTTTTCGGCCAACTACCGCTTTTTCATATTGATGGTGCCGATCTTTCAAAGACAATACAGGCAGGTAATGGCTTGCTGACAGGCAAGGTGTTCGCCGGCTATACAGGCGAAAAAGTTCCTTTCGGGGACGCAAACTGGAATTTGGGCGACTCTCCCATGTTGGGCGCAAATATAGATTACCATCAGGATGACTGGTCATATCGCTTGGGGTATGCGCAAATGCGCATGAAACATGATTGGCCCGTATCTGATCAATTGACAGCACTGGGTTTTCCAGCAGTAATTGTCGAAGAATTATCCATGAACAACAAGACCTCACGCTATTACTCGGCAGGGCTGATTTATGATCATGGTCCCATTCAACTTCAATGGATGGCGAATAAGGTTGTTCAGGAGAGTTTAGGCTACCAGAATTATTATTCCTCTTATGTACTGGCAGGGTACAGTATGGGCAATTTAACCCCTTTTGCTGGTGTATCCCGAAGTTACACGCCATCCAAGCAACTCAACCTGGGTCCGGATAATCCGTTTCAGGCCGGGGTAGATCATGTGCTCGATATTTCTCATACCAACCAGACCACATGGACCATGGGTATGCGTTGGAACTTCCGGCGCAACATGGATGTCAAGGCGCAACTGGACTGCATCCGCGGCAAAAGCGATTCGACTTTTTTATTCCGCGGGAATACGCTCGGATGGAACGGCAGTACGGATGTTTTTAGCCTGGCTATGGATTTTGCATTCTAAAGATGAAGTCGAACCGGCTCACACGAATTATCCGCTGCACGCTGCTTCTGGCGCTAATGATATCAGCACCGGTTAACGCCGATGTAGTGGTCATTGTCTCTGCAAATTGTGACGCCACAGCGCTCAGCCGGCGCGAAATCATCAACATTTTCATGGGCCGTTATCGTTTCCTGCCTTCCGGACATGCGGCCAAACCCTATGATCTTCCCACGACAGACCCTCGAAAGGCTCAGTTCTACCTTGCTCTCACCGGCAAAAATATATCCGATATTGATGCCTATTGGGCACGCCTGGTACTGACAGGAAATGCCTCTCCACCCGATGAAGCGTCCAGCCAGGAGGCAATGCTGGATAAAATTGCGCGCAACCCCTGGTCCATCGGTTACCTTGATCGCTCAATAATTGACAATCGCGTCCGGGTCATCTTTGACCCGGAACACTGAGGCCATCCCATGTTCGGTCAATGGAGTCAAAGCATTCTGGTGCGCACCACACTGGTCATCCTGGGAGCTGTCGGACTGGCCGGTCTGATCTTTATATTTTTAGCTGCCGGAGTGACCGCCAGCGATTCAGAAGATCGCGCAAAGATTCATTTATCGCAACTACTCGATACCGTAGAAAGCTCTGTACGAGCGGCCTGCTATGTCAATGACCGGGCTCTTGCCAGAGAAATTGCCGTAGGCTTGCTGAAAAACAATGATGTACTCAGTGTAAAAATTCTCGCCAGTAATCTTGTACTGGCGCAAGAGACACATCCCGGCCTTAACACCCGTCAGGTAAATCGCGAGTCCGCCCGGGGTATACCGATCCACAGGAAAATAATCTCGCCCTTTGACAACACAGAAATTGTAGGCGAAATCATTGTTACCCCCAACCGGATTGAAATTGAAAGCCAGTCAAGTCAAAGTGTCTGGTTTATCGTCATGCTCCTTGGTAGTCAATTGCTGGTCATTGCCGCAATTGTATTGCCCAGCGTGCTATATCTGGTTTCACGCCCCATCAAAAAACTATCCGATACCCTGCATGAACTGGATCCTGCCAGTGGCGATTTATTGTTGCCGCCTACGGGTCATGAGCACGACGAAATCGGTCGCTTGGTGAGTGACATCAACGCATTGACGGGACGATTTTTAGGCTCCCTTCATCACGAGCAGGCCGCGCGTGAAACGATTGAAAATACAGAACAGGCCCTGACCGAAAGTGAACTGCGCTATCGCACCATTTTTGAAAGTGCGGGCGATGCAATCTTCCTTATACGCGATAATATTTACATTGATTGCAACGATAGTACGCTGGAACTATACGGATGCCAGCGCAGCGACATTATAGGCTGTACTCCCTACAGATATTCACCTGAATATCAACCGGACGGTAGCTTGTCGTCGAAGCTTGCCGAAGAAAAGGCAAATGCGGCTTCCGCCGGAGAAACACAATTGTTCGACTGGGAACATTGCAGGCTTGATGGCACGTGCTTTTCCGCAGAAGTCAGACTCAAGCTCATCAAATTACATCAAGGCACCTACCTTCAAGCTATCGTACGCGACATTACAACGCGCAAAAACACCGAACGAATGCTGGCAAATGCCAAGGAAGAAGCAGAAAAAACAACTCAGGCCAAAAGTGCCTTTCTTGCCAGCATGAGTCACGAGTTACGCACCCCGCTCAACGCCATCATAGGTTTTGCACAGATGCTGGACATGGGCATACCCGTGCCGCTCGCGCTTTCGCAAAAACAACCTGTCAGACATATCCTCAGCAGCGGCCGTCACCTGCTCGGTCTGATCAACGAAGTACTGGATCTGACCCGCATCGAAGCTGGCAGGATGGATATCTCGGCCTCAACCGTGGCAGTCACTCCGTTAATTGAAAATATCATTGCACTGGTCCAACCCGGTGCCGCAGAACGACGGATTAACATTCAATATTCCAGCCACTCGGAAGCGAAAATCTGCGCTGACCCCGTGCGCGTTCGACAGATACTGCTCAATTTGCTGTCCAATGCCATCAAATACAATCGTGATGATGGCCTGGTTCTGGTCTCCTGCCAGGAGAAAAATAATGTCGTTAACATCAGCATTAGCGATACGGGCTCAGGTATCCCAAAGCAGCAGCACGTGCTGCTATTCCAGCCATTCCAGCGGCTTGGTGCTGAATATAGCATTACCGAAGGCACTGGTATCGGTTTGGTTATTTGCAAGAAGCTTACCGAAGCGATGAATGGCCGTATCGGCTTCGAGAGCAAGGAGGGCATTGGCAGTCGATTCTGGGTGGAATTACCCGCCGCCACCGCATCCCACATAAATGTAGCGCCTGAAATACGGACAGTTGATGCGCCGAAAAATAGTCAGGTTCATGGTATTGTACTTTATGTGGAAGATTCACCCGTCAATGCTTCTGTCATGGAACATATCTTCAGTCACTTAACGGAAGTTCAATTAATAATCGCTGCAACAGCCGAGGCGGGGCTGGATATCATTCATGCGAATCCGCCTGATCTTGTGTTGATGGATATCAACCTGCCGGGGATGAACGGTCTCGATGCCTTGCTTGTAATCAAATCCGATCCGTACACGGCCTCCATTCCTGTCATTGCCGTCAGCGCTGCGGCGCTACCGCAAGACGTAAAGAGAGGTCTCGAAGCCGGCTTCAGCGCCTATTTAACTAAACCGTTTGAGGTGACGGAGTTAATTACGATGGTAGCAAAAATACTGGGCAACGACCGGCGCAGGTAAAATCCTTCTCAACAGGTTAAAAACCACTGAAAGTATCTGTTTATACCCGCGGGATAATTATCATCGAAGCGCGGAAATGATGGCTTGAAAATCCAGCCATCAGTAATGAAAACCCTCATGCTCAGCCGCGTTTTCAAACCCTCTCAATGAATTATTTTAATCCGCATGAGATGGTCATGTCAGATAATCTAATCAAAATCAACCTGTTATAAACTATCAGCCCGCCTGCTACAAGATAATCCCTAGATAAAATAAGATTTGTCCAATAGCACAGACAAAGATTATCTGATTTAATGCTTCCGGAATGATTATCTTTTTCGATTGAAGCCCGGGCAGACTGAAATGTATCGACGCAAATTCTCCGTCCGAAAATTCTCCGTCCGAAAAAAAGCTATTCATGTGACTATGATGATGAAATTCATCACGGCACAGACTATTGCCTTACTTGACAGATTAGTTGTATTCCACTTGAAAGGAATAAGCGACTGAAGCGTAGCGCAGATATTGGTAGTTATAAGTAGAATTAATCAGCTTTAAATTTCTATCTTTCAGCATGCACTCATCACGAATATTCAGGGCTGATATGCAATTAGCTTTACCTTCACTTCATCGTCATTATCGCTCCACCATGCGCAGCATGCTGGCATTCCTGTTATTGCTGGCATTCATGCAGCTTTTTGCCTTGTTAATGCCAACAGCCAAGCGGGGAATCTCAGTCTATTTGCCTATACACACTCTCATGGAAACCATATCCATCGTGATTTCCATGATGGTGTTTACAGTGGGGTGGATTACGGCTGGCAGGCGCATGTCAGGTAATAGCACAATACTTGCCGCGGTATTCTTTTCTGTAGGGCTACTCGATTTTTTTCATACCATCTCTTACGCCGGCATGCCCGATTTTATCTCGGTAAACGACCAGCAAAAACAGCTTAATTTCTGGTTGGCTGCACGTATCCTGGCGGCCCTTAGTTTACTGTGGGTGGCTGCCAGACCATGGGAGGCGCTCAAGTCACAGGCAACACGCTATCTGATTTTTATTTCACTGCTTGTCATGGTCAGCATAATCACCTGGGCTATCGTCTGGCATCAGGGCTGGTTTCCGGACACGTTCATTCCGGGCGTGGGACTGACGCCTTACAAGAAAGATTTTGAGTACCTGATCATCCTGATCAATCTGACTACGGCAACCGTACTGTGGGTCAGGATGCGAGAGATACAGCAGTTCAATATCGTACTGTTATTCGGCGCGGTATGTACCATAGCGATGAGTGAATTTTTCTTCACGCTCTATACCACCATGTTTGGCAGCTACAATGTGCTTGGGCATCTTTATAAAGTCATTGCCTATCTGCTGATCTATCGCGCGCTAGTCCTTGAAGTGATTGAAGCGCCGTACAATTTGTTACACGAATCACAGCAGAAACTGGCGTTATTACTGCAGGCGTCAAATACGAGTTTCTGGAATTGGGATTTGAACAGTAACCAGGTCTATTACTCGCCTGAATGGAAGGCTCAGCTGGGCTATCTTGCGGATGAACTTTCCGACCATTACAGCACATGGAATTCGTTACTCCACCCGGATGACAGTGAGCAGGTTTTGAGGCAGATGAACGAATATCTCGCTTCGACATCACGTGATGAATATGCGAGTGGATTTCGTTTATGTCACAAGGATGGCAGTTACCGCTGGATTCTTGCACGCGGGATAAAACAATATGATATTCACGGGAAATTAACGCATCTTGTCGGTTTGCATGTCGATATTAGCGATCTTAAGTGGGCAGAAATGGAACAAAAGAGGCTTCATCACCGTCTGGACGAAAGGGAAGAAGTCTTTCTCACTCTGGCCAACAATATCTCCCAACTGGTATGGATGGCAGATGCGCAAGGCGCGGCATTTTGGTATAACCAGCGATGGTTCGATTATACCGGCACGACGCTGGATGAGATGAGCGGTTGGGGCTGGATGAAAGTCCACCATCCGGACTACGTGCAATCCGTAGTAAAAAAACTAAGTCACTGTTTCAAGACGGGTGAAATATGGGAAGATACTTTCCCTTTGCGTGGCGCGGACGGTCAATACCGCTGGTTTCTCTCCAGAGCCGTGCCGATCCGTGACCAGCAGGGTGCGTTGCTCCGCTGGTTTGGCACAAACACTGACATCACCGAGAATAAGTTGGCGGAAGCAGAAAACTGCCGCTTAGCCTTTCATGCGGAAGAGAAAGAAAAGCGGGCACATGAGTTACTCGTTGCCAACATACATCACAAAATTGTCATTACACAATTGCAACAGATAGAAGCTGCGCATAAAAATACAGAAAAACTGCTGCTCAATGCCATGCAGAAACTAGAGGCAAAAGACCAATCCAAGACGCGTTTTCTGGCGGCGGCAGGACATGATTTGCGCCAACCGCTGGCAGCCGCGAATATGTTTCTATTCGCACTCAAGTCGACTGTAACAACGTCTGAACAAAAAGAGCTCGTACAGTCAATCAACAATTCAATGGGCACGTTCAAGGGCTTGCTTGATGCCCTACTGAATGTATCGAAGCTGGACTCGAATATGATCAAGCCGGAATGTGCAGCGATTAATGTACCGGAACTTATCATCTGGCTGGAAGAGAATTTTAAAGCCATGGCCGGTGAGAAACAGCTGGGCTTTAAACTGTACTTTTCGCTCAAGCACATCCTTTTCATTCACAGCGACATTAATTTACTCAAGTCCGTGTTGATGAATCTTGTCTCCAATGCGATTAAGTTTTCAACGAAGGGGGCCATTCTGGTGAGTGCCAGAAAACGCGGGGCTGATGTATTGTTCCAGGTATGGGATACCGGCATCGGCATTCCAGTCGAAAACATTAAACATATTTTTGATGAATTCTATCAAGTCGATAATCCGCAGCGGGACAGGACAATGGGGCTGGGGTTGGGACTGTCTATCGTCAAACGCACTTTGGCGCTGCTGGGAGGAAATATCGAATGCCGCTCACAAAGCGGTCAAGGAACGGTCTTTGATTTTTGCCTGCCCATCGCGGCTACCTCCAGTGTCATTCCACCGCAGTCAGCGACTATTGATATACAGCAACATTTGTCCTGCGATTCGATCGCTCAAGGGAAGCACTTTGTTGTAGTTGAAGATGATTTGATGGTGGCGCAAGCGACGACCGCCTGCCTGGAGATCATGGGCGGCAAGGTACGCTGCTTTCATCGTGCTGAAGATGCGCTGCTTTGCGCCGATATTGAGCGCACCGATTATTTCATTGTCGATTATATGTTGGGTGGTACTTTAAATGGCATTCAGTTCCTGAACCAGCTGCGTCAACAACTGGGTAAATCTGTTCATGCGGTATTGGTGACAGGAGACACTTCCAGCAATCTGATCCAGGATACTTCAGATTTTGCCTGGCCAGTACAATATAAACCTGTGAATATGCCGGCGTTACTCACCAGTCTCAGTGGACAAGCAGACAGATTAATGTAAAACTCGGGTAAACGAGCCGCGATGTAAGTTCACGTTAAACGACCAAATAAAGCTTGGACGCAACCTAAAGATAATATACTGATCACAGCGCGCCTGATGAGATGATTAGCCTCGCAAATTTAGCTTTTTCCAGCCTTCGAGCCCCAGTTTTTTGAGCATGTCAATATTGGCATCAGGAATCCGGTCTGCATCAGGAAAGGCGTCCACCGCGCGATCGACGCTGTCCTCACGCAGCAAATGCAATGTCGGGTAAGGCGCGCGATTGCTGTAATTTTCGATGTCATCCACCTCGGTACCGGAAAACTGATACTGCGGGTGCAGACTGGCTACCTGAAATGCATCATTGAATTCCGGCTCTGCTGTGGCCAAATCAACTGCATCCAGGAAATCGTTATAGTCCAGAAAATCGGTGAGCACCAGAGGATGTATCAATAAGGTGGTATCCACCAATTGGGCATCCGTCGCCTGCAAAAAGCGCAATTCAGCAATTAAGTCACCCAGTAAAGCCTCCTCGGTAGTCGCGCGACTCACCACATAGCGTATCTGTTTTTTGACATGAACCGCCTTGGCAAACGGGCAAAGGTTAAGACCGATAACCGCTTTTTCCAGCCAGTCCTGAGTTACTGCGATGATTGTTTCGTTCGTCATTTTGTACTTTCCAGTCATTATTTTCAATTTAGTGTCAACCCGCCCTGCTCACACGTGAGGATAAGGTTAGTTTCGATGAATTAACGCCACCTCAATAAGGCAAGGGTGGTTCATCCATCAGCGCAATCTGCTCGCGCAATTCAAGTATCTTATCCTGCCAGTAACGCGGACTGCTAAACCAGGGAAAGGCTGCCGGAAATGCGGCATCATCCCAGCGCCGGGCAATCCAGGCTGAATAATGTATCAGCCGTAATGTTCGCAAGGCTTCGATCAGATGTAATTCACGCGGATCGAAGTCGCAAAAGTCTTCGTAGCCCGAGAGCAAATCGCCCAATTGTCGTGTTTGTTCTGCACGCTCACCGGATAACAGCATCCACAAGTCCTGTATCGCCGGCCCCATACGGCTATCATCAAAGTCGACAAAGTGCGGCCCGCTATCCGTCCACAATACATTGCCAACATGACAGTCACCATGCAGGCGCAGCGTTTTTACCACGCCGGCACGCTCAAAACAACGCCGCACGCCCTCCAGCGCTAATAACGCCACACCGCGATACACTTCAATTAATTCGGCGGGAATAAAATCATGAGCCAGCAGATAGTCGACAGGCTCAACGCCAAAACTTTGAATATCCAGCACGGGACGATGCTGATACGTCTCAAGCGCACCTACCGCATGAAGACGTCCGAGAAAACGCCCCATCCATTGTAATATATCAGGATTATCCAGGTCCGGCGCGCGACCGCCGTGTTTACTGAATACCGAAAAGCGGAATCCTTTATATTCATGCAGCGTACTGCCATTTATCCGCAGCGCGGGCACAACCGGTATTTCGCGCTCTGCCAGCGATGCAACAAAGCCATGCTCTTCCAGAATGGCCGTATCCGTCCAGCGCAAAGGCCGGTAAAATTTGGCGACCAGTGGCAGATTATCCTCCATGCCGGCCTGATAGACGCGATTTTCATAACTGTTCAGTGCGAGCAATCGGCCATCGCTGCGTAAGCCTGCGCTGTCTAACGCATCCAGAACAATATCGGGCGTGAGAGAACTAAAAGGGTGTTGAGTATTCATAGTCGGCATTGTATGTTATTCCTGAATCCTGAATTCTAAATCCTGCATCTCGGTGTATAATTTGCCCCCTATCAATTAACCTCAAGGAAATATTGTGTCCCTCTCAAAACGCGTCCAGGCTATTAAACCGTCCCCTACTCTTGCCGTCACCGCACGCGCAGCGAAACTCAAGGCAGAAGGAAAAGATATCATCGGACTGGGAACGGGCGAACCGGATTTTGATACCCCGCAGCACATCAAGGATGCCGCGATCGGTGCCATCAATGCCGGTTTTACAAAATATACTGCGGTAGGCGGCACGCCTTCCCTGAAAAAAGCCATTATTGCCAAATTCAAACGCGATAACGGTCTGGATTACACTGCCAAGCAGATTTTGGTTTCCTGTGGCGGCAAGCAAAGTTTTTTCAATCTGGCATTGGCTGTCATCAATCCAGGCGATGAAGTCATTATTCCTGCACCTTACTGGGTGTCGTATCCTGATATCGTGCTCATCGCAGAAGGCACGCCGGTCATCGTGCATGCGGATATCGCGCAAGGTTTCAAACTGACAGCTGAACAACTCTCCGCGGTCATCACCCCGAAAACAAAAATGCTGGTCATCAACAGCCCGAGCAATCCTTCCGGCGCGGTATACACGCTGGACGATCTCAAAGCCCTGGGCGAAGTACTGCGTAAACATCCGCAAATCTTAATCGCTACCGATGATATGTACGAACATGTCGCGCTGGCTGATGAACCTTTCGTGAATATCCTGAATGCCTGCCCGGATCTGTATTCACGTACCATGGTCATGAACGGCGTATCCAAGGCTTACGCCATGACCGGCTGGCGCATCGGCTATGCAGCGGGCCCGGAGAATATCATCACCGCGATGGAAAATGTGCAGTCACAAAGCACCTCCAATCCAACTTCGATTTCACAGGTAGCCGCAGAAGCCGCACTAAACGGCGATCAGGGCTGTATCACGCCTATGGTCAAGGCCTTCCGCGAACGCCACATCTTCGTGGTGAATGAATTAAACAAGATTCCGGGTCTGTCCTGCATCATGGCGGGCGGCGCATTCTATGCCTTCCCGGATGCCAGAGTCGCTATTGCCAATTTACATCAAAAAGGCATCCTTAAAGAAGCAACTGATCTAGCCCTCGCTGAATACCTGCTGGTGGATGCCGGTGTTGCGGTAGTCCCAGGCTCCGCGTTTGGCAGTGAAGGCTTCATGCGCTTATCTTTTGCCACCTCGATGGAAAACCTCAGCAATGCACTGATGCGCATTGCAAAAGCACTGGCATAACCGTTAAATCATAATCCGTGCTGGCGCAAGCCTGCAACGGGTATGAAAAAGGGGACCGAAATCGGTCCCCTTTTTTACGACAACCCCACCGCTAGCGATGGGGACAGTTTATTACTTAGCGCCAATCACTGGATCAGCAGCCAGTTTACGCCACGTTTCCAGCAAGGTATCCGGATTCAGCGATAAAGTCTGAATACCGGTTGCTACCAGCCATTGCGCGAAATCGAAATGATCCGAAGGACCCTGTCCGCAAATACCGACATATTTGCCCAGACGGTTGCAGGTGGTGATGGCCATTTTCAGCAACACCTTAACCGCCTCGTCGCGTTCGTCGAAACGATCCGCAACCAGACTGGAATCCCGATCCAAGCCTAAAGTCAGCTGGGTCAAATCATTCGAACCGATTGAAAAACCATCGAAGAATTCCAGGAACGATTCAGCCAGCAGCGCATTGGAAGGAATCTCGCACATCATAATGAGACGCAAACCGTTTTCGCCGCGCACCAGACCGTGTTTCGCCATGGTGGCTACCACTTCACGCGCTTCTTGTACCGTGCGTACAAACGGCACCATCAGTTCCACGTTGGTGTAACCCAACTTTTCACGGACACGCTTCATGGCACGACATTCCAACTCGAAACAATCGCTGAAGTTCGGTGCGACATAACGACCGGCGCCACGGAAACCGATCATTGGATTTTCTTCCATCGGCTCGTAGATTTCACCGCCCAGCAATTTGCGATATTCGTTCGACTTAAAGTCTGACAGGCGAACGATGACCGGTTTAGGCCAGAAAGCGGCGGCCAGTGTGGACACCCCTTCGGTGATTTTTTCTACATAGAATTCGACCGGATCAGCGTACCCTGCCGAGCGTTGTAAAACCGCTTCATGCAACTTGCCGGGCAACTTGTTGTGTTCCAGTACCGCTTTAGGGTGAATACCGATCAGGTTGTTGATGATGAACTCAAGGCGAGCCAGTCCCACACCTGCTGAGGGCAGTTGTGCGAATTCGAAGGCCAGATTCGGGTTACCCACATTGAGCATCAACTTGACCGGCAAAGCGGGCAACTCGTTGGCACTGCTGACCACGACCTCGAATGGAAGATTACCGTGATAGACAAAACCGGTATCGCCTTCGGCACAGGAAATGGTAACCATTTCACCTTCTTGCAAAGCGGTGGTTGCATGACCGCAACCGACGATAGCCGGGATACCCAGTTCACGCGCGATGATCGCCGCATGACAGGTACGACCGCCGCGATTAGTGACAATCGCTGCGGCTTTCTTCATAACCGGTTCCCAGTTAGGGTCAGTCATGTCGGTTACCAGCACATCGCCTGCCTGTACCTGATCCATTTCAGCTGTACTAGCCACGATACGCACGCGACCCACACCGATCTTCTGGCCGATTGCGCGACCTTCAACCAGCACGTCGCCGCGCTGTTTCAGACGGTATTTTTCGGTTTTGTGCGTAGCGGCGTTGGATTTAACTGTTTCAGGACGTGCCTGCAGGATGTACAGCTTGCCGTCATTGCCATCCTTACCCCATTCGATGTCCATCGGACGACCATAATGTTCTTCAATGGAAATAGCGTAACGAGCCAATTCCAGAATATCGTCGTCGCTCAAGGAGAAGCGAGTTTGATCTTCCAGAGGAATACTTTCGATACGTGTTGAACGTCCGGCAGAACGCTGCTCGTCAAACACCATGCGCAATTGCTTGGAGCCTAATGAACGGCGGATAATCGCCGGAAATCCTGCGGCAAGCTGTTGCTTATGAACATAGAATTCATCAGGATTAACCGCGCCCTGCACGACCATTTCGCCCAGGCCGAAGCTTGAGGTGATGAACACCGCGTCGCGGAAGCCTGATTCGGTATCCAGTGTAAACATCACGCCGGATGCGCCCAGATCAGAACGCACCATGCGCTGAATACCGGCTGATAGTGCTACGTCAGCATGGGTAAAATCCTTGTGTACACGGTAGGAAATTGCACGATCGTTGTAGAGGGATGCAAAAACTTCACGTATCGCGTGCAGAATATTCGCGATGCCGTGGATATTCAAATAAGTTTCCTGCTGCCCTGCGAAAGAAGCATCCGGCAAATCTTCAGCTGTCGCGGAAGAACGCACGGCAAAGCTGGCATCAGAATCACCCGCCAATTCGGCATAATGCAGGCTGATTTCAGCTTCCAAACGGGCTGGCAACGGCGCGTCGATGATCCAGCCGCGTATGGTGCGCCCTGCTTCGGCCAATGCAACCACGTCATCCACATTCAGCGCTTTCAGCAAATCCTCGATGCGCTTATCCAAGCCATCATTTGCCAGAAAATCACGGTATGCCTGTGCCGTAGTGGCAAAACCACCCGGAACCAGCACACCCGAAGAACTCAGGTTCGAAATCATCTCACCTAGCGAAGCATTTTTTCCGCCGACTTGAGGTATATCATTGATACCCAAAGACTGAAACGGAATGACATAAGTTTGCATAGTATTTCCCTTATCTATATTAAATCGGTCAAGTTGGCACACACATCACGGAATCATCCAGGGCATAAGATATGCCTGTACTGTGGTCATTATACCAACGAGTCCGGCTAACATCAGACTATGTTTCAAAGTAAATCGAAATAAATCGCCTTCTCGCCCCACTAAACCGACCGCAGCAGCCGCTACAGCGATGGATTGAGGTGAAATCATCTTGCCGGTCACCCCGCCTGTCGAGTTCGCTGCGACCATCAAAGTATCGCTGACACCAAGCTGATGCGCAGTATTGGCCTGCAAATTGCAGAACAAGGCGTTAGACGAGGTATCAGAACCTGTCAGAAACACCCCTATCCAGCCCAAAAATGGCGAGAAGAACGGAAACGCAGCGCCGGTTCCTGCCAGCAGCAGCGCCATGGTGGCAGACAAGCCGGAATAGTTGGCGATAAAGGCGAACGCCAGCACCATCCCTATCGAGTAAATCGGCAACATCAGATCTTTCAGTGTGCTGCCGAAGGTCCGGATTGCGTCCAACGGTTTCATGCGCAGCACAATCGCACTGATGACAGCAGACAGTAAAATCGCCGTCCCCGTTGCAGCCAGCCAGTTGAAAGAATAAACCGCGGCATACGCCTTGGGCAGTTCGACAATCGGCGGCATTTTCATGACCATGTTGTTGAGCATCGGCACAGGGGTGTTGATTACCGTCCAGGCCAACTCGCCGCCCTTGGCAAACAAGGCCTTGAAAGGCTTGATCGACCAGATAGTGACAAATATCGTCAAAATAATGAACGGCGACCAGGCCTTGAATACTTTACCTGCAGAATGCGCATCTAGCTTCAGAGTGATTTCCTGCCCGGGAAAGCGGAAGATATTTTTAGGTTGCCAGAATTTCAGGAAAATAGTCAGCGAAATCAGGCTCACCAGTGCAGAGGTAATATCCGGCAATTCCGGCCCGATAAAGTTGGCGGTCAAAAATTGAGTCACGGCAAAAGACACACCACACACCAAAATTGCCGGCCAGGTTTCACGCACACCGCGCCTGCCGTCCATGATCAGGATCACCCAAAACGGGATTAACATCGACAACAGCGGCAGTTGACGCGCTGCCATTTGCCCGATTTTGAACGCGTCGATACCGGTGACCTGCCCCGCTACGATAATGGGAATCCCCATCGCGCCGAATGCGACCGGTGCGGTATTGGTAATCAGACACAGACCTGCTGCATAGAGCGGGTTAAAGCCTAAGCCGACCAGCAAAGCGGCCGTGATCGCGACCGGCGCGCCGAAGCCCGCGGCCCCCTCCAGAAAGGCACCGAAGGAAAAACCGACCAGCAACATTTGCAGGCGTTGATCTTCTGTTATGCTAACGACCGAAGCACGGATGATTTCAAACTGCCCGGTTTTGACCGTCACCTTATACAGGAACACCGCCGTGACAATAATCCATGCAATCGGCCAGATGCCAAACAGAAAGCCATAGCCTGCCGATGCCAATGCCATGACAGCGGGCATGTGGTAGAAAAAAACAGCAACCAGCAAGGACAACACAACGGTAATGGTGCTGGCCAGATAACCCTTCATCCGGAACACAGCCAGGGCGACAAAAAAGAAGATAATGGGGATACCGGCTATCAGTGCTGAAAGCCACAGATTACCTAACGGATCATATAATTGTTGCCAGGGTTGCATGGTGAATCTCCTCTGTTGTTATAGTTATGGTGAATCGATGACGCGGGTGAAACGTTAAATCAGTGCTTCTGTCCGGCTGCACTCTTCGAGCAAATAAGCGACAGAGCGGTAAGTGCGTCCCGTCTCGGCGGTGAGACCGATTTCACAAGTGCGGTTGGTTGACACCCCCGAGCAACAGTTGGATGGCAGCTCTGCGTGAATTTTGCGCAAGGCGTGTCCATTGAGCTCAGGGACGGCAAAGCCTCGATCACCGCCAAACCCGCAGCAATTCACGCCTGCTGGTTCAATGACTTTCAAAGCGCAGGCCGCCACCACCGCGCGCAACTTGGCATCCGTAGCTTCACGTCTCACGCTGCAATTGATATGCAAGGCCAACGGTTCAGTTTTTCGGGTCAGTTGCAGACGCGGCAACAGTGCATCGTGCGCAAACTCGTGAAAATCGAGCACCCTCAGACGACCCGCCAGTTGTTTTTGCATCCGTACCGAACAGGCGCTGGCATCCATGATGACAGGATAAAATCCGCCCTGACCATCATCGGCTGCCTTAAAAATTGCAGCGCAAAGCTTATCGGACATCGCATCCGCGGCCTCACTCATCCCCTTGCTTGCCAGCATCAGGCCGCAGCAAAGCGTATCGAAGTTTTCCGGCAGGCGCGGCGCATAACCTGCACGGACCAGCAGCCGGCTGATCACTTCGGGCAATGCCGGCTCATCCTTCACGTTCGCGCCGAAAATACGACTGCCGCAAGTGGGAAAATACACCACAGGATCACCACCCTCGCGGGTTTGAAGCTTCACTTCACCTGCACGCGGCATGCCGCGCTTCCAGACCCCTCCCGACAAACTGGCAAGTAACTCCCCGCCCAGCACGCTTGCTGCGGCATGACCTGCACTCAAACCGGCACGCGACAGACGGCTCACCACAGAGAAATGCTCAGCAGTCCAGTTGTCAATTTTTCGTGAAATTCCAGTCGATTTTTGACCGCGCAGCCGCCGCGTCAACGCGCCGGTATCGATGCCGACAGGACAAGCCGTAGCGCACAAACCACAACCGGCACAGGTATCGAGTGCATTATAAATAAAGCTCGCATCGAGTTCTTTCACCTCAATACCTGCCGACGCCCGTCGCGATAACTCACGCAAACTGCTGATACGCTGGCGCGGCGAAAAGGTCAGTAAATGGGACGGGCACAACGGCTCGCAAAAACCGCATTCGATGCATTTATCGACGATATCTTCCGTTGCCGGCATGGGTTTGAGATGTTGCAAATGCGCTAACGGGTCATCGTTGAGTATCACGCCGGGATTGAGCAAGTTGGCCGGATCGAACAGGACTTTGATCTGGCGCATCAGGCCGGTAGCCTGAGCGCCCCACTCCATCTCGACAAAAGGCGCCATATTGCGACCCGTACCGTGTTCAGCCTTGAGCGAGCCATCGTACTTATCGACCACCAGATGACAGATATCGTCCATGAAGCGTGCATAACGTTCGACTTCCGCTGCATCGCCAAAATCCTGAGTAAACACGAAATGCAGGTTGCCTTCGAGCGCGTGACCGAAAATAATCGCCTCAACATAGCCGTGCTGGTGCAGCAGCGCCTGCAAATCACGGGTGGCCAGCGCCAGCGATTCGATCGGAAAAGCGACATCCTCGATAATGACCGTGGTGCCGGTACGGCGCATCGCACCGACTGAGGGAAAAGTACCCTTGCGCACTTTCCAGTACATCTCGCAGGTGGCAGGATCGGTCGAGAAGACGGCCGGATACACGGTAGCTATCCCCTTGATGGCCGCCAGCGCGGCTTCTATGCGTTCGCCTAACAAGTCAGCGGTTTCGGCGCGCACTTCAATCAACAGGGCTGCGACTTCAAAAGCTAGGCCCGACATCTGCTCAGGCATGCCTGGTTTTTTTTCAACCGAACGCAAGGAGGCACGGTCGAGCAACTCAACCGCAGATACCTGCTCATTTTTCAGACGCATCACCGCCTGGCAGGCGGCGTCGATATCAGCAAAGAACACCAGCGCACTGGCTTTAAAAGGATCTTCGACTATGGTGCGATAGCTGATGCGCGAGATAAAGCCCAGCGTACCTTCCGAGCCTATCATCAGATGTGCCAAGATGTCGATCGGATCCTGATAATCGATAAGCGCATTGATGCTGTAGCCTGTGGTATTTTTGATCTTGAATTTGTGCGCGATGCGTGCTGCCAGCGCTTTATCCGCACAGGTGTCTTTAGCCATGTTCGCCAAACCGTCCAGCAAGGCGGCATGGCTATGTCTAAAGCTGGCAATGCTCGCCGCGTCTTCAGTGTCGAGCACGCAGCCATCGGCTAGCACCACGCGCAAACCTGCCAGCGTGCGGTAGCTGTTTGCCGCCGTACCGCAACACATCCCTGACGCATTGTTTGCCGCGATGCCACCGATCTTGCAGGTATTGATCGAGGCCGGATCAGGCCCTATCTTGCGACCGAAAGGTGCTAAACGTGCATTCACCTCGCCGCCGATAATGCCCGGCCCCAGACGTACCATAGTCGCATCGGGCGAGATTTCGCAGCTGGCAAACCCTTCTCCTATCAGCGCCAGCACACTGTCGGTGACACCCTGCCCCGACAAACTGGTACCCGCCGCGCGATAGGTCACGGAACGGCCCTGACTACGTGCCGCGTTCAACAGTGATTGCAATTCCTGTTCAGACTCGATGATCACCACAACCTCGGGTGTCATGCGGTAAAAACTGGCATCCGTACCGTAAGCGATACGCCGCAATTCATCACTGATGATCTGTTTGGCAGGCAAGATGCGCGCCAGTGCGCTGACCATCCTGTTCATGGCTTTCTGTCCTTCAATAAATCGCGCAGACGTTTAGGCGCAGGTTTTAGCGCGGTGCGACTGTAGGTCCAGGCACCCTGTTCGATGGGCGACAGTGCATGCCCCCGACTGAGCAGCCAGGAAGTCAGCCGGTAGACTTTGAGTCGGCTATAAACCAATGTCCAACCCGCCCAAAATGCACTGGCTAACTTGCTTCGTCCGGCACCGCTGCCGCGCAAGGAGGCCGTTTCAGGTCTGGCCTGCGCTTCATTGCGCAAACGCACCAGAATATCCGTGATGGGGATTTTGACCGGACACACTTCGACACAGGCACCGCACAAGGTGGAGGCGAACGCTAACGGGTAGGTCGCATCCAGCCCCATCATATGAGGCGAAACGATGGCACCGATAGGCCCGGGATAGGTCGTGCCGTAAGCATGGCCGCCGATGCGCGCATAGACAGGACAATGGTTCATGCATGCCCCGCAGCGGATACATTGCAGCGTGGCGCGCAGCTGTTCGTCCGCATAGGCCTGACTGCGCCCGTTGTCCAGCAGAATCAAATGCACTTCTTCCGGGCCGTCCTTTTCACCGGGTTGACGGGGACGGCTGATGAGATTGAAGTAAGTCGTGATGGATTGACCTGTCGCCGAGCGTGTCAGCAGACTATACAAAGGCAACACATGTTCAAGTTTTTCCAGCACTTTTTCGATGCCGGTAACGGCGATATGCACACGCGGTACCGTGGTACACAGGCGACCGTTCCCCTCGTTCTCAACCAGACAGATCGTGCCGGTTTCAGCGACCAGGAAATTGGCACCGGACAGCCCGATGTCCGCATCGGCAAACTTGCGACGCAGCGCTTGCCTGCCGATTTTGATCAACTCATCGACATCTTCCGTGTAAGCCACACCGGGAATCTTTTCCGCAAACAGGGCTGCGATTGCCTGCTTGGTCTTGTGGATAGCCGGCATGATAATGTGCGATGGTTTCTCACCAGCCAGTTCGACGATATATTCGCCCATATCGGTTTCAAACGCCTCGATACCGGCGGCCTTCATCGCATGGTTAAATTCGATTTCCTCGCTGACCATCGACTTGCCTTTGGCGATGGTACGCGCGTTGACGCGGCGGGCAATCTCAATCGCAATGGCATTGGCCTCATCGGCGGTCGCTGCCCAATGTACCTGTATGCCGTTGGCGGTCATCCTGGTTTCGAGTTGTACCAGCAGTTCAGGCAGGCGGGCCAGACTGTTGCGGCGGATCGCTGAACCGATGTCGCGCAAGCCCTCTAACTCCAGCTGATCTGGAAACTGCACACGCCGCTTATCCTGCAAAAAGTCCATCGCCCCGCGAAAATTTTTGCGCTGCCCCGGGTCTTGCACGGCCGCCAGACTGCGCGCCTTGAAATCCGCATCAGGATGAAAGTGAATGACCTGACTCATAGCGATTCTCCCTTAACCGATTCGTGACAGAACAACACCACCAATTCACGCGGGCCGTGTGCGCCGTAGGCTAGCGTCTGCTGGATATCCGCCGTCTTGGAAGGGCCTGAAATCAGCAGCGCATTAGTCGGCATGGCATCCTTCCAGCCTTCGGCCGTGATGGCCTGATAAAAGTCTGCGTAAATTTTGCGTGTGTCAAGCAGCACAAAATGCACCGGCGGCACTAGCGACATCAAACGCGGTTCGGCGGCATCAGGCCAGAGGATCAAACTGCCGGTTTCGGCGATGGCGCTGCGCGCACAGGTCAATGAGGCGTCAATATTGTCAAACAGCACGTCCCGCCAGTCCTCTATCGACTTGTCGTACCGGATCAGATCTAACGATTCTTGCGCTACTGCTTGCAAAGTGTCGCCGTGCGTGGTGTTGTCGCCTATCAGCAAATTTCGCAAGCCCTTTGCACTCGCCAGACGCAGCAACAGCGACGGCCAGTCGCTCTCCGTGGTGTCGTGCACTTCGGTATGAACCGCTTCGAGTACGCTGCGTAAACGTTGAATGCGCTGTACAGCATCTTCATCGCGCTGATGTGCGCCGTACCAGTCTTTCATTACGGGCAACGCCGGTATCTCGGTGACGGCTGATGCGCGCAACCGTCCCAGAATAAGCTCGCGCGCATTCATAATGTTGCTTTCGAAGTGCGGCGCAGCAGAAAACTGGCAATATGCTCGCCCGCCAGGGACGGCGTATCGAGCTGTGCGATTTCATCCAGCCTCGCGGCACGACCGGTAATATTGAACAGGCAACCGCAATCAGCGCTGACCACGCGTTCCGCACTGGTGGCCTGAATCGCTGCGACCTTATCTGACACGATTGCTTCGGAAATTTCCGGATAGCGCATGGCGAACGTTCCGCCAAACCCGCAACACTCTTCGATGCGCGCTTGTTGAACCACCGTCACCTGCGCCAACGAATCCAACAGCGCGACGCTCGTTTCATGCGAGCCCATTTCACGGCGCGCATGACAGGAAGTATGCAGGGCGATAGTGCAGTCAGAACCATAGTCCGGCTGCTTAAAATTAACCACATGCACCAGAAATTCGGTCAATTCAAAAATGCGTTCGGCTAATGCCTGAGACCGGGCTAGCAGTAGCGGATCAGCGGCAAACAACTGCGGGTAATGATGGCGCATCATCGCGGCACAAGAGCCTGAAGGCACAACAACAGGCCAGGGTTCAGGAAAAATAGTCAGCTGACGACTTGCTACCGCGCGCGCCTCGTCAGGATAACCGCTGCTATAAGCCGGTTGTCCGCAACAAGTCTGGCTTTCCGGATAATGCACCCTAATACCTTCCCGTTCCAGCAGCAAAATGGTATCCATGCCGGCTTCCGGGGCAAACTGGTCGACCAGACAGGTCGCATAAAGATAAACGTCGCGAGGCTTGGGCGGGTATACCCTGCCCTGTGTTTTGTCCAATCCCATGATCTTATCTCCCCCGGCTTATTTTGCAACGGTTGGTAAGGTGGTCTTACCAAAAAAGTTATGCACTATAAAATGGGATATATACTTTGTCAACTGATTCCGGCAGAGGCTGCGTGACCAGTAAATAAAACAGATTCCAATTGACTATTCAAGGCTCAACAAATACTATCCAAGTGGTCTTACCAAGGTATATTCAATGTTACAGAGTCGTCCTACCGTTACTCGCATTTCCGACGCCATTGCTACCGAACTGGAAAAACGCATCCTGGAAGGTTCACTGAAACCCGGCGATCGCCTCCCCTCTGAACGGGATTTTTCTGCAGAGCTGGGGGTGTCCCGCCCTTCTTTGCGAGAGGCGATTCAAAAACTGATCACCAAAGGACTGCTAACCTCACGCCATGGCGGAGGAACCTTTGTCACCGATCGACTGGATGCACATTTTGTCGATCCCTGGCAGGATCTGCTCAGCGGCCACCCGATGCTGCACACCGACTTACTCGAATTTCGTCAAATGCTGGAGAGCCAGGCGGCCTATCTGGCAGCCGAACGGGCAACGGATGTCGACATTCAGCGTCTGGATGCGCTGTACGCCGCGCTGGATATGGTCTATGAGAGCAACGATGTGGTGGCCTGCATCGCTGTCGATGTCGCCTTCCATCAGGGCATTGCAGATGCCGCACATAACGTGTTGATCGGACATATGACGGTCAGCCTGATGAAACTGATCCACGGGCATGTCGCCATTAATCTGGAACACCTGCATGATCGCCCTTTGCGCTGGGAACAGTTACGCGCGCAGCACCGCGCGATCTGGCAGGCCATTCGCAACCATCAACCGGAAGCGGCCGCAGCAGCCGCACTCAGTCACATCGAGTTTGTCCGGGAAAATTTAACCGATGCGACCCGGGATGCGGAACGCCGCCTCAGTGCCTTGCGACGCTAATTGCCATGCCAGTCGTATACCTCCGCAGCTTCGAAATACGGAGTAAATCTATAGCGGCCCCTTGCCAGGATGTTACTGAAATCTTGTGCGAGCAAGTCGGCGGCGCGCGAAAGTAAATCTCTCGCTAGCTCTGAAATATCAGCCGCTGGCCCGAGGTGATTCACTTACCCCGGCCGGGAAACGACCTTAGTGGTACAGGAGACGGCTTCTGCTCTACCGGATAAGCACCCGCCGGAATACCATTTTTTATATAAAAATCAAAATCTTGCATGAATAATTTTTTACACATAGTCTGACACGGACCGGATGCAAGGTGCAGTGTACTGGATGCAAGGTGTAATAGACGGGATACAGTCCGCGATTCACCGGATATAGTCCGCCACGGATGAAATAAAGTCAGGCGCGGGTGAAATAAATTCAGGCAAGGACTGGCGGAACAGGAAAACATGTCAGTAGAAAAGTTAAAAAGTAACCAGCAGCCGATCTGCCACCGGCAAAATTGTTTATATTTTTCTATAACTGTTACTGCGTAACATCAGTTATTAATTTCGCATGGTGATTCCAGCAAGACAGCAAGGACGAATATAAGGCACAACACTGATACGCACGCAACAGCCTTGGATGTACTCAACGGGGATAAAGGGCACGGAAGGCATGAGAGCATCCTCACAGAACGTTTACGCTGCAATATAAACCGTACTGCGCCGCTGGCGGAGGTGCAGATAGAGCAGGCGAAGGTCATGAAATTATTCAAATTATAGCAAGAATTCAGATGATCGCCTGCTACGATTCAGAACTGCTAAGGCAATGCGCAAAACATGTAAGACTTGCCTTATTGTTTGAATTTGAACTTATCCGTAAGATGTACTCTGTGCGTTCAATTATCAAACAAGGGGGGATAGACAAATGAAAACCGCGCAAAGCAGAAGGAGAATATTTTTCTATACTGAGTTTAGGCATAACGTTTCATTTACCGATGTAAAGCCAGGCCGAGACGAACTACATAGCGGATGGCATTATGCGGGGGTTGCCTATAGACAGGAGCTTACTAATGATTTACTTGTGAAGAATATTAAATCAGAATGAAAAAATCCTCAAAATTCGATTGTCCTGCCTATGGACACACGGTCACAGTGCATGAATCGCTCTCGCTGCTTGAATCAGGGGTAGGGCCGGTTCGCAAACCAATTTCATGCAGCGGGTCACTCTTATGTGGTGTTGAGAAAAAAAACCGTGATGGAGTTGCAATTAATTGGATCGCCTGTCCATGGAAAAAGTCATTCAGCGAAAGCAAGCAATCGTAAATATTCGATAGCCGCTTGCTGGAAACAGTATGGCGGCTTTCGTCTTAATGCAGGTCACTGTGACGCTAATTAACCCGAACACTACGCGTTAAAAGGCTTGCGACTGCATCCATGACCGACGATAGAGGGGGCTCAAGCATGTTGAATATGCGCCCCTACTGGCGCGGTGAGCGGATTAGGACGCATGGCACAGATGAACGGAGGCAGAAACAGAGATCACTAGCAGGGCCGACGATGCGAGGCTTGATGAATACTTTGCCTTACGCGGTGAGAATAAATAGGGGCATCGTGACAACTTAGGAATGAGATGCTTATTTGGCGCTTATTCGTGAAAAAGGACTTAGAGTTTTTTATTCTCTAAGTCCTTGATTCTTTGGTGGGTCGTGCGAGGATCGAACTTGCGACAAATGGATTAAGAGTCCACTGCTCTACCGGCTGAGCTAACGACCCGTAATGATTTTAGCTGCATCAAAAGTGGAGCGCATTATAGTTTGAATAATAACTTTTGTCAAAAAAATAATACTTTATACATAACCATCTGCCATAACGCCGGATTGATTTAGCAGGTGTTTAACAAAAAAACGTATCTAAGCAGAAAATTAAAATTACAATCATTTTTAAAGAATCAGATACTTACATTATCGACTGCGGCATCCTCAGGTGAGTTTTGCATAATGGCGGGTCCGTGTTTTCAATATAATTTCTGTCATACGACCTCATCAGCGGCCTTCGTTCGGGCGGATAACTGAAATTCAATGTTCTGCACGCCATGATTTCAGCACCTGCAGCTGATTATTTTATTTTTCACTAACCGGATATTGACAATTCAGAATTGTTCACAAAGTCAGGTGGCATAAGGCTTTGCGCCTGACAGGCCGCAACAAGGTATTAACACTTACGATAATATGTTGTTTATAAAAGATAATTTAATGTGTCAAAAAACAGGCAGGGCATGAAAAAGCCTTGTAGCTCACTGGTTTAAGTGCTTAGTCAGTAACATTATCAACAGAGTTATCCACAGATATTGTGGGTAAACAGAAATACTCTTTAGTGACGCGGGATTAGCTCAATATTGCCGGAAAAATGTTACAAATAAACTTATGTGCGCGCCCCTTATCATGCCGCTATACCAATTTCATGTTTCCTTTGCCCCCTTGCCTGTTAAACCAGCTTAACAATCTTAGTCGCGGATTTGAGTCTATCCTGTGCGTCGATTCATGCCACTGGCAAAACGTGTCCATCTGGTTGTCGTTGGTGTAAAGGTTTTCAGACATTGCATTTCGCGGAGATGTTTACCATTCATGGCATGGAATAGGTTCAGTCCCTCATATAATTGTTAATGATGTTGAGCTAATCCCGCGTCACTAAAGAGTATTTCTGTTTACCCACAATATCTGTGGATAACTCTGTTGATAATGTTACTGACTAAACACTTAAACCAGTGAGCTACAAGGCTTTTTCATGCCCTGCCTGTTTTTTGACAAATTAAATTATCTTTTATAAACAACATATTATCGTAAGTGTTAATACCTTGTTGCGGCCTGTCAGGCGCAAAGCCTTATACCACCTGACTTTGTGAACAATTCTGAATTGTCAATATCCGGTTAGTGAAATTCTTAATCTGAAAGCTGCCGATGATAGTGCATTCGAGTCAAATTTGATGACTTCAGCTCAATGAGCATCAGGTATTGAAACGGCGAAACGGGGTGTCTTAAGCAAAAAAAGAAAAGGAAAGACCAGAATAAAACTGATCAGCGTGCCATGCAAGGCATCCAACATTGCCAGCGCCTGCGATTGATGGGCGACTTGTTGCGCGACCAGGCCGATTGCTCCCGGGGTATCCTTATTCAAATGTAAAGGGGCCAGATATTGATCAATTGCGTTTCCATAAGGAGTCACATGCTCTATCAAATGATTCCAGCTTTGTTGCATGCTGCGTGTATATAGCAAAATAACGACAGATATGCCTACCGCGTTCCCGAGTGTGCGGATCAGGTTGTAGACCCCCGTTGCTTCAGTCATCAGATGCTTAGGCAGGGTTGCATAGGCAATTCCATTGAGCGGGATAAAGATAAAACCCATACCAAAGCCCTGAAACAAAGTAGGCCAAATCAATGAGAAGCTACTCGCTTCCAAAGGATACAGGGTCATACCCCAAGAACCGAGCGAGCCTGCCAAAGCGCCAAAAGCGATCAGCAAGCGTGCATCGACCTTACCCACCAGTTGACTCACAATCACCATACTGAGCATGCTGGCGATGCCGCGCGGGATCATATAGAGCCCTGCAACAGTCGTGGTGTAGCCCAGCACCTGTTCGAAATAGAGTGGTTGTAACGTAATTGATCCAAACAGCGCCATGCCGACGGCAACTTGAGCCGTCGCGGACAGAACGAAATTTCTATCCTTAAACATGCCTGGATTGAAAATCGGATGGAGCTTTTTTTTTATAATGTGTGTCACCAGCCAACTAAAACCTAGCGATGAAATCACCACCATCCAGCGGATAATCGAGGATTCCAGCCAGTCTTCTTCATTGCCTTTATCCAGAACATATTGAAATGCACCTACCGCCAGCAACAGCGCGCATAACCCGAACCAGTCCATTTTGCGAAGTTTTATGCTGGTTTCTTCCATGTAGCGCCCTGCAAGCCATAACGCTAGGAGTCCTACCGGCAGATTAATGAAAAAAGACCATCGCCAGGACAAATTATCGGTCAACCACCCCCCTATGACAGGCCCCATGATAGGTGCAATCATGATACCCATCGCCCATATCGCCATGGCTTTACCCCGTTCTTTCGGCGGATATAAATCGATCATGACTGCCTGTGACATAGGAACCAGTGCAGCCCCGGATAAGCCCTGAAGCAATCTGAAAATCACCATTTGACTTAATGATGCCGCAATCCCGCACAATAATGATGAAGCAATGAAACCCATCATGGAGATCATCAGGTAGCGTTTACGTCCCAGGATATCTGAAAAATATCCGGTCATAGGCATGGCGATTGCCGCCGCTACAATATAAGAGGTGAGAGCCCAGCTCATCTGACCGGGTGTCGCGCCCAGTTGTCCAGCCATGTTAGGGAGGGAAATATTAATGATAGTCATATCCAGCACTTCCATGATGGTCGCTACCATCACGGCGATTACCACCGGGGCCCGGGATTTCGCGATACTCACTTGAGCATAACTTTCGCTTCAACAGAAGTCCCGATAATAAACGGGCAAGCGAGGTTCTTTTGGTTAAGCCTGATTCTCACCGGAATCCGTTGAGTGACCTTTACCCAGTTGCCATTCGCATTTTGTGGTGGAAGCAACGAGAAGGAAGCGCCAGTTCCGCCAGCAATACTTTCAACGACGCCGTTAAATTCAATATTCGGGCAACGATCCAGACGAATTTTTACCAGTTTTCCGGGAACGATGCCTTCCATTTGCGTCTCCTTGAAGTTCGCATCTACCCACCAACTCTGCTCATCAATTACCGCAAACAATGGCTGCCCGGCCTGTACATAAACGCCAGGCCTGGCGGTCAAATTGGCGACGCTGCCGGCAACAGGCGAATACACCTTAGTGTATTTCAAGTTTAGCCGTGCCCGTTCAAGATCAGCAATGGATTCTTGTACTGCCGGATTTTGACTACCCGCGAATTTCACGCGCTGATTCGCCTGCATAAGTGCCGCCTGCGCCTGCCTGACTTCTGTTTCAGCCAGCGCTACCGCCATCCTTGAATTATCCAATGCCTGGACTGACAGAAAGTGACTGCGTGAGAGTTCTTCCTGTCGCCTGCCAAATCGCTTGGCATTTTCCAGTTGTAATTTTTTTTCTTCAAGCAGTGATTTTTCGAGCAACACACCCGAGAGATTTACCCCGACAGCCTGGGTTGACTGATTAAGTTTGGCCTGATATTCCCCGATTGCAAGTCTGTATGGTTCATCATCCAGGCTAAATAACAAATCCCCCCGTTTAACCGCTTGATTATTGACAACAGGAAGCTGCAGGATTTGCCCGGATATGCGCGGTGAAACCTGAATCACATTAGCACCAAGATAGGCATTATCTGTAACTTGATATATCAGGGAGTCTTTATAAAAGCCCCATCCGTAATAAGCAAATCCTAGCAGCAGAAACAATAGAAAAATTCTGGCGACATTATTTTTTGTATTAACGCTATTCATAGATGACTTATCCAGTTCAGTTTTCATATTTTCAAGCGCCAGTATTCCACAAAAAGTCTACATTATACTGGGCTGAAATGAACCCGGTTATATAAAATAGACACAGGGTCCGTGGCACCTAAAATGAATTGACTTGTGCATTTAAACTCCCTATTCTTTGCCCGTTGGACTGACCCAACATTAAAGGAGTTTTATATGAGCAGAGATGTTGTCGTATTGAGTGCAGTTCGTTCCGCCATTGGCACTTTCGGTGGTGCCCTGGTAGATTTTGAAGCCAGCGAACTGGCCGGCCTGGTCATGAAGGAAGCGGTTGTTCGCTCCGGGGTGGATGCCCAACTGATTAACTACGTCACCGTCGGTAACTGTATGCCCACCGATGGCCGTTATGCCTACGTGTCACGCGTCGCTTCCATCCAGGCCGGCCTGTCCATGGAATCCGTCGCCATGCAGGTGAGCAGACTGTGCTCCTCCGGTCTGCAGGCCATCGTGACTACGGCACAGAATATCATGCTCGGCGATGCTGATTACGGCATTGGCGGCGGCGTGGAAGTCATGTCCAAGGCGGCGTACCTGCTGCCGGCCCTGCGTAACGGTGCACGCATGGGTGATACCCAGGCGATTGACTCCATGGTTGCCGTACTGACAGACCCCTTTGGTGTTGGCCACATGGGCATTACCGCAGAGAATCTGGCTGTCAAGCATGGCATTACCCGTGAAGAGCAGGATGCCTTTGCCGTTGAATCACAGCGTCGCGCTACCGTTGCCATCGCCGAAGGCCGTTTCAAGTCCCAAATCGTGCCTATCGTCAAGAAGACCCGGAAAGGCGATGTCGTATTCGACACTGACGAATACGTCAAGCCCAACACCACCATGGAATCTCTCGCCAAGATGCGGCCTGCCTTCAAGAAAGAAGGCGGCACGGTTACCGCCGGCAATGCTTCCGGCATCAACGATGGCGCAGCTTTCTTCGTGCTGGCTGCTGCTGACGTGGCCGAGGCCGCCGGTCTCAAGCCCATCGCTCGTCTGGTGTCCTACGCCGTGGCCGGTGTACCCAATGAACTCATGGGCGAAGGTCCTATCCCTGCCACCCGCCTGGCATTGAAGAAAGCGGGCCTGACACTGGAGCAGATGGACGTCATCGAGTCTAACGAAGCCTTCGCAGCTCAAGCACTGTCCGTCACCAAAGTGCTGGGGCTGGATCCTGCCAAGACCAACGTAAACGGTGGCGCTATCGCGCTCGGCCACCCGGTCGGCTGTTCCGGCGCTTTCATCGCCACCAAGGCTGTATATGAACTGCAACGCAGCGGCGGCAAGTACGCCTTGGTGACCATGTGTATCGGCGGAGGTCAGGGTATCGCGGTCATTTTCGAACGCATGTAATACCGAGGTTAACAAGATCTAGCATATCCCGGGGCACCTGACAGGTACTCTGGGATATGTAGTTTCTGAGGGTGAAAACTACTTCGACATAAATAGGGTGCACTATTCCGGATTTTCATAGCGAAATGGGACAGATTACCAAGATTCCTGCCTGATCTTAAACTGCCCTTCCCCGATCACAGACATTTACCACCTCAGATGAGGGTATCATTGAAAATCCATTATTCAACCGCATTTACCGGACAGTAATTAGTCTTGTAAATCTGCGCGACGATCGACCATCAGGGTTGCATTTCCATCGACGACAAGCTTGCCTGCCACCTTGCACTGCGTGGTGAAAAAAACGCGTCGTTTTTCCGGGATGATCTCGGTGATGCAGACTTCCGCCGTGACGGTGTCGCCGAAGTTGACCGGCGCTTTAAACTTCATGTTTTGTTCGAGATAGATCGTGCCGGGCCCGGGAAAATCCTTGCCGAAGATGGTGGAAATCAAACTGCCGACCAGCATGCCATGCACAATAGGTTGCTTGAAGACGGTGCTGGCGGCAAAATCTTCGTCAGTGTGGATCGGGTTATCGTCACCACTCAAATCAACAAAGCTGAGCACGTCTTCTTTGCTAAAGGTATGCGAGCGGTTGGCCGTCATGCCGACTGCCAGGTCTTCAAGATAAAAGCCATGTTTCGGGTGTCCAGTTTTCATGTAATTCCTCAGGTGATTGCTTATACGGCGGAAGTGTGCTGTTTTGCGCTTGTTTAATCGGGCTTTTACCGGCTTTCGCTGCAAAAGCCCTGCCTGTCCAAAGCTTACATATTCGGGTAGTTCGGTCCGCCTCCGCCTTCCGGCACCGTCCAGGTGATATTCTGGGTCGGGTCCTTGATGTCGCAGGTTTTACAGTGCAAACAGTTCTGTCCGTTGATTTGCAAGCGAGGACTGCCGGTCTCTTCGCCGATGATCTCGTAAACCCCTGCCGGACAATAGCGGGTCTCGGGTGAACCATAGCGTGCGTAATTGACGTCGATGGCCACGCTTTGGTCTTTGAGCGTGAGGTGACAACGCTGGTTTTCCTCGTGATTGGTGCCGGAAATAAACACCGAGGATAGACGGTCGAAAGTCAGTTTACCATCCGGTTTGGGATAATTGATTTTCTCGCAAACGTTTTTGCCCTTCAGTTGACTGTGATCGCTATGGTGACGCATCGTCCAAGGCGCTTTGCCCCTGAAAAGATAAGTGTCAATCGCGCCGTAAGCCAGCCCCGCATACAGCCCCCATTTAAAGGCCGGGCGTATGTTGCGCACTTGATACAACTCAGTCCACAACCAACTGCCTTTGAGCTGTGCCGCATAATCAACCGCCTCAGTACCCGCATCGGGATTGCCAAGATGCGCGAACAGAGCAACTGCTGCCACCATGCCGGACTTCATCGCCATATGCGTGCCCTTGATCTTGGGAACATTGAGAAATCCTGCGGTATCGCCTATCAGCAATCCGCCCGGAAAACTCAATTTAGGCACCGACTGGTAACCGCCTTCCGACAAGGCACGCGCGCCGTAGGAGATGCGTCGACCGCCTTCGAAAAAGCCTTTAATCGACGGATGAGTTTTGTAGCGCTGGAATTCCTCAAAGGGCGACAGCCAGGGGTTCTTGTAGTCAAGCCCCACCACCATGCCGACCGCGACCATATTGTTTTCCAGATGGTAGAGGAAAGAGCCGCCATAGGTGTCGGAGGTTAACGGCCAGCCAACTGTATGCACGATCAGCCCCGGTTGATGTTTGGCCGGGTCAATTTCCCACAACTCCTTAATGCCGATGCCATAAGTTTGCGGATCAATACCGTCGCGAAGATTAAATTTAGCGGTCAGTATTTTAGTCAGCGAGCCGTGGCAACCTTCCGCGAAGACGGTCTGACGGGCATGCAGCTCCATGCCAGGCTGAAAGTTAGCGGTAGCTTCGCCATCCTTGCCGATGCCAACGTCGCCGGTGGCCACGCCTTTGACCGAACCGTCTTCACGATACAGCACTTCGGCTGCGGCGAAGCCGGGATAAATCTCCACCCCCAGTGCTTCCGCCTGTTCACCCAGCCAGCGGCAAAAGTTGCCCAGACTGATGATGTAATTACCATGGTTGCCCATCTGCGGCGGGGTCGGCAACTTGATCGCACCGGCTTCGCTCAGAAAAAGCAGGCGATCTTCTCCGGCCGGTGTATTGAGCGGTGCACCACGCGCCTGCCAGTCTGGAAAAAGCTCGGCGAGTGCGCCGGGTTCCAGCACAGCACCGGACAAAATATGCGAGCCGATTTCAGCGCCTTTTTCCAGCAGGCAGACAGAGATTTCCTGTCCCGCGCTTGCTGCCAACTGTTTGAGGTGTATCGCCGCCGACAGCCCGGACGGGCCGCCACCGATGATGACGACATCATATTCCATTGCTTCACGATCGCTGCGCATGACTAGAACAGCGCCTCAGGCAATGCCAGTACCGACGCGCTACCCGCCGTAATCGCAGCAGCCAATCCGCCGGCCTGAGGTAGCTGGTGGTCGGCGAAATAAATCGCTGTGACCAACTTGGCCTGATAATAGCTGTCTGTGCTGCCGGCTTCCAGGTGCTTGACGGACAGGGCTGCGGATTTCGCCATCAGCCAGCCGCCGACCACGATGCCGGTCAGCTTCAGGTAAGGCACAGCACCCGCTGCCGCCGCCTGGGGTTCGGTGTGATAGTGAGCCAGCAGCCACTCAGAGGCATTGGACAGGGCTGCAATGCCAGTGGTTAGATTGCGCGAAATACCCGCCAACTGAGGAAGACCTGCCAACTCTTCTGCCGTAACGGTCATTTCAGCGAGCAACTTGTGCATTTGCGCACCCGGGACTTTTTCGCGAGCCAGTTTCCGCCCGATCAGGTCGTTGGCCTGAATCCCTGTGGTGCCTTCGTAGATGGTGGTGATCCGCGCGTCGCGATAATACTGCGCGGCACCGGTTTCTTCGACGAAGCCCACCCCGCCGTGAATTTGAATGCCAGTCGAGGTCAGCTCAACGCTCTGCTCGGTACTCCAGCCCTTGACTACCGGGGTCAGCAACTCGACTCTTGCCTGGTGAATTGCGCGCTGCACCTCGTCCGGATGACGGTGGGCGCGGTCGATCTCGGCGGCGGCATAATAGGCCAGCGTGCGCATCGCCTCAGTACGGGATTTCATGTCCATCAACATGCGACGCACATCAGGGTGGTGCAAAATAGGCTTCTTGATGCCGGATTTGTCGCCGATGGGTGAACCCTGAACGCGGTCGCGAGCGTAGGCCAGGGCATGCTGATAAGAGCGCTCCGAGATACCGACCCCTTCCAGACCCACGTTGACACGGGCGTGGTTCATCATGGTGAACATGTAGCCCAGTCCCTTGTTTACTTCGCCGACCAGAAAACCGATTGCACCTTCGTTGTCGCCAAAGGACATGACTGCGGTCGGACTGCCGTGGATGCCCAGCTTGTGTTCAATCGAAGAGCAGATCAGGTCATTGCGGGCACCGAGTGAACCATCGTCGTTGACTAGAAATTTAGGTGCGATAAACAGCGAGATTCCCTTAAGTCCAGCCGGTGCATCCGGCAGCCTGGCCAGCACCAGATGGATAATATTTTCGGCAACATCGTTCTCACCCCAGGTGATGAAGATTTTAGTGCCGGTGATGCGGTAAGTGCCGTCCGCTGCGGGAACGGCTTTAGTGCAGATGGCGGCCAGATCGGAACCCGCAGCAGGTTCGGTCAAATTCATGGTGCCGCTCCAGACACCTTCGACCATTTTGTATAAATATTTTTGTTTCAACTCGTCGGATGCGTGGTGGGCAATCGCTTCAATCGCACCGATGGTCAACATCTGGCACAAAGAGAAGGCCATGTTGGACGACTTCCACATTTCCTGTACGGCGGTGGTCACCAGCGTTGGCAAGCCCTGACCACCGTATTCGGTGGAGCAGGACATTGTATGCCAGCCTGTTTCAATGAACGATTGATACGCCTCTTTGAAACCCGGCGAAGTGGTTACCACGCCCTCGCGGCAAACCGCACCTTGACGGTCGCCGGCTGCATTAATCGGGTCTAACACGCCGGAGGCAAATTTAGCAGCCTCTTCAAGGATGGACTCGACCAGATCGACCGAACAATCTTCGTTTCCGGGCAGGCTGCAAACCCCCTCCAGGTCGGCAATTTCGTTGAGAATAAACTGCATGTCGCGGATAGGTGCTTGGTAAGTGCTCATAGTTCAACCTCGAATAAGTGGCTCAAATAATTTAGAAGGGTAAGTGCGCTCGTTTCAGGATTTAGCTGTACTCCCGGCACGACCAGAGCAATTCGCTTTTAGCTGCCGGGAGCAATCCGCTTTAAAGTGCGGCCAGCAGTTCGGGTACGGCTTCAAACAGGTCGGCGACCAGTCCGTAGTCGGCTACCTGAAAGATAGGCGCATCCGGGTCTTTGTTGATAGCTACAATGACTTTGGATTCTCTCATCCCGGCCAGATGCTGGATGGCACCCGACATGCCGATCGCGATATACAATGTCGGGGCAACAATCTTGCCGGTCTGACCGATCTGATAGTCATTCGGCACAAAGCCGGCATCGACTGCAGCGCGAGACGCACCCAGTGCAGCACCCAGCTTGTCGGCCAGCGGTTCTAGCAGCGCATGATAATTTTCACCGCTGCCCAGGCCACGGCCACCCGAGACGATAATCTTCGCCGCACCCAGTTCGGGGCGCGCCGAGACCGTCAACTCACGGTTAACAAGCCGTGTTTGCGCCTTGTCAGCAGCCGCAACTATCGCTTCAACAGGCGCGTTGTTGCCGGTCAATGGCGCATCAAAAGCCGTCGATCTGACCGTGATGACCTTGACAGCATCTGCACTTTGTAAGGTAGCCAGCGCATTGCCCGCATAGATAGGACGGACGAACGTGTCGGAAGAGACCACTGCGGTAATTTCTGATATTTGTGCCACATCGAGCAACGCTGCAATTCTAGGTAGCAGATTTTTACCAAAGGTGGTAGCGGGTGCCATGATATGGGTGTAACCGGCAGCGTGAGCCAGTACCAGCGCGGTCAAATTTTCAGCTGTCTGATCCGCGTAGTGCGCTGCATCGGCAATTTTTACCTGAGCTACACCCGCGTATTGCGCAGCTTGTTCTGCGGCACTCATGCAGTTTGAACCTGCAACCAGCACATGGACGTCGCCGCCGATTTTGAGCGCGGCACCCAGTGTATTGAGGGTGGCTGATTTGAGGGATTTTTGGTCGTGTTCGGCGATAACGAGAATAGTCATGATTAAATCACCTTCGCTTCATTTTTGAGTTTGCTCACCAGTTCGGCGATGTCGGCCACTCTGATGCCGGCGCTGCGCAGGGCGGGTTCAGAGACTTGAATAGTGGTCAGACGCGGGGTGACATCGACACCGAGATCGGCCGGCTTGATATTTTCCAGCGGTTTTTTCTTGGCTTTCATGATATTGGGGAGTGTCGCGTAGCGAGGTTCGTTCAGACGCAGATCGGTGGAAATCACTGCAGGCAGCGCGAATTCCAAGGTTTCCAGTCCGCCGTCGATTTCCCGGGTGACAGCTGCGTTGCCATTTTCGATGACCACTTTCGAGGCAAAGGTAGCTTGCGGCCAGTCGAGCAGCGCGGCCAGCATCTGGCCTGTCTGATTCGCATCATCGTCGATCGCCTGCTTGCCGCAGATGACCAGCAGCGGCTGTTCCTTCTCGCAAAGCGCTTTAAGCAATTTGGCCACGGCCAGCGGTTGCAGTTCAATGCCGGTTTCAACCAGAATGGCCCGGTCGGCACCAATCGCTAAGGCCGTACGCAGCGTATCCTGGCAGGCCAAGACACCGCAGGACACAACGATCACTTCAGTCGCAATACCTGCTTCCTTGAGACGAACGGCCTCTTCCAAAGCGATTTCGTCGAAGGGGTTCATACTCATCTTGACGTTAGCCAGATCAACACCCGAACCGTCCGCTTTAACGCGCACCTTAACGTTGTAATCAACTACCCGTTTGACTGGGACGATAATTTTCATGTTTTTCCTTTAAATATAACAAGCCTGGTTTCCGGAACCTCAATTTTAAACTCGACTCGGGAAATCGCAAAGCGTACTCTTTTGGCAGACTGAAGCGGACAAGTGTTATTGCCCGCTGCGGGAGCCTACTGAACCCTGATTTTGCTCAATCTGTACGGAGAGAACTCACGAAGCGCTTTGCAGCGAAAGCGCTTTAGATTGAGATCCGCCAGAATTATTCGCTATCTACAGGGGGATGCACAAGCTTGCGCAGCACAAATTTCTGAATTTTGCCGGTTGCCGTTTTCGGCAAATCGCCAAAGACGATATGCTTAGGCACCTTGAAACGTGCCAGATGTGCCCGGCAATACTCAATTATGTCCACTTCAGCCACCTCAATATCCGCCTTCAGCTCCAGAAAAGCTGCCGGCACTTCACCCCATTTGTCGTCTGGCATAGCGACCACGGCGGCGGCAAACACGGCGGGGTGACGACACAACACTTCTTCGACTTCCAGCGAGGAAATATTTTCACCGCCTGAAATAATGATATCTTTGGAGCGATCCTTGATCTTGACGTAACCATCGCTGTGCACCACAGCCAGATCACCAGTATGGAAATAACCACCGGCAAAGGCTTCTTCGGTCGCTTTCGGATTTTTCAGATAGCCCTTCATGACCACATTACCACGGAACATGATCTCGCCCATCGTCTCTCCATCCCAGGGCACCGGTTTCATCGTGTCCGGATCGAGGACGATAATCTGTTCCTGCATATGATAAGTCACACCCTGACGGCTATTGCGCTCGGCACGCTTTTCGATCGGCATGGCCTCCCATTCGGGTTGTTTGGCGCACACTGCAGCAGGACCATAGGTTTCGGTCAGACCGTACACATGGGTGATGCTAAAACCCAACTTTTCGGCACCTTCGATAATGACAGCCGGAGGCGCTGCGCCCGCGATCAGACTGTTGACCTGATGCTGGAAACTTTTTCTGGCGCTTGCCGGTGCGTTGATCAGCATGGCGTAAACGATGGGCGCGCCACACATGTGTGTTACGCGGTGTTGCTCGATCAAACTATAAATCAGGGCAGGATCAACTTTACGCAAACAGATGCTGGTGCCCACATTGGCAGCGAGCGTCCAGGGGAAGCACCAGCCGTTGCAATGGAACATCGGCAGTGTCCACAAATATACCGCGTGCGGCTGCATGCCCCAGGAAATAATATTGCTGGCAGCATTCAAGTAAGCGCCGCGATGATGGTAGACCACACCCTTCGGGTTGCCGGTGGTGCCCGACGTATAGTTGAGCGAAATCGCGTCCCATTCATTTTCAGGTAACTGCCATTGAAAATCCGCACTGCCTTCACCAAGAAAAGTCTCGTAATCCGTTTCTCCGAGCGCGAAACCCAGTGTGTAATCAGGATCCTGAGTATCTATAACCAGTGGTTTCGGGCCTTCGAGTAATTCCAGCGCCGCTTTGATGATGGTTGAAAATTCAGGGTCGGTGATGAGCGCTTTTGCTTCCGAGTGACTCAGCATGAAGGCGAGCCCTTCCGCGTCCAGGCGTGTGTTGAGGGTATTGAGCACGGCACCGCTCATGGGGATGCCGAAGTGACATTCGAACATCGGGGCGGTATTGGGCAACATCACGGCGACTGTATCGCCTTTGCCGATTCCCCTGCCTGCCAGTGCTGCCGCAAGCTGGCAACTGCGCTGATAGGATTCCTGCCAGGTGTATTGGCGACTACCCTGAATAACCGAGATACGCTTCGGGTAAATAAATGCAGCCCGTTCGATAAAGCTCAACGGCGAAAGCTGAACATAATTAGCAGAATTTTGTTCTAGCCCAATACTATACTGATTAACCATATATATTTCCTCGTAACTTAATAGTTCACAGCGCATATAAAATTTTATTTTATGGCTGAATTAACCCCAACCGGGGTGTTAGTGTGGTCATTGCTGGAAAACAGGGAATTTTGTATTTTATTCTCACCCCAAAAGCATATTACATTAATGTTACGCCCCGATGCAAAGTAATATAAATAATACTTGGTTATTTGCAAAAGGACTACTCAGTGTCGTATTTTCCCTACTAGAATTCAAGGTGCGCTCAATATTCAGTACACCTTTCTAATTTATCCCTGAAAAAGTATTTTAGCTTCGGTAACACCGGGATTAAAATCGGGGCAAGCGGGGATATAAGGATGAGAAAATCGTAATTTTTCAAGCAATAAGCTGAACTTTCTCCTGGCGTCATTGTTGTTGCTTGCCATGCATTTTGCAGGTTCAGGCATGGAGATGATTCGTGCCGCAGACTGATTACTGCTGCCTTTAACCCGGCACGGGCTATTTTAAACCCGGAATCAGCTATTTTTAACAAAAGCGGGCTTATTTAAACACAGGCTCGGCTTACCACCACTGCACAGATTTTTCTCAACGATAAAGGCATAACTCATCTACTACCCCGGGGAGGTCCTGATGCCATGCCGGCTTATGGCAAACTCGTGCCTGGCTATCCCAGAGTCAGGACTGCTTATTTCAGTACTTTCACCTCCATATCCCGCCGTCATCCGGACATGAGAAACGCCGGTGCACGCATACGCCGTCACCAATCTAACTTAGCCCGCCCGTGCTCAGGATAGCAACTTACCATGCCAGCATAAGCCGTTCTCTATCAGACATAGGAAATAACGACACAGGCATAAGCCGTACTGGCATCAACAAAAAAAGGCTATGTAAACATAGTTAAGCCTGTAACGACGAGAAAAAAAACGGCTATTCTGGTGATTTTTATGTGTTTTTTTAAGCAAAAAACCGTGTGTTAAAGTAAAAAAATTATTTAATCAACCGTTATTTAAAGAGAGGGTATCCGGTGTAATGATTTAATAATTCTGGTCACTAAGCGTTAGTGAATTTTTTATTCTTCGCTGAAATAATTTTGTCATTAACTGACCTTTCAGGTTACACTCAACACCGGCGCTGCCTTTTAATTTATCTCAACTGTAAACTTGTCTTACAGCGACGGTTAATTGATACAGGGAGTGACCTTCATCCGTTTTGTTGTTAGCAGGCGAAAATACTTATAAATACAGGCAACGACTGGTCAAAAAAGTCTTGCCCGCCTGATTAATCGCGGCAAAACTTCACGCAACAAAATGTTTAAATCATTGTCAATTGGAGGATAGTTATGCAACCACAAACTGTTACTGAAACCAAAATCGTCATGTCAGACCCTACCGCGTTGGGTGTTTTCGGCTTAGCAATGGTCACTTTCGTCGCCGCCTCGGCCAAGATGCACTGGACCAATGGTGTGACCTACATGATTCCCTGGGCGCTGTTCCTGGGTTCAATCGCGCAGATATGGGCTTCCACCATCGATTTCAAAAAGAACAACTACTTCGGCGCTATTGTGCTGGGAGTCTACGGTCTGTTCTGGATTGCGGTCGCTATGCACTGGGCGATTAGTCTGGGCTGGTTCGGTCCGATTGATGTCACTAAAGCCGATCCTAGACAACTTGGCGTCGCCTGTATCGGTTATTTTATTTTCTCCTTGTTCATCATGGTGGCCGCTTTCGAAGCCAACAAAGTCTTCGCCGCTATTCTGGTGCTGATTAACGTGCTATTGCCGGCGCTGGCATTGTCCATCTTTGGCATTAATGCTGCATTTTTTATGGATGTTGCGGGCTGGTCCGAGCTGGGCATTTCCCTGCTAGGCTTTTATGCTGCCGGTGCTGTGTTCCTGAACAGCTACTTCGGTCGCATGATCTTGCCTCTGGGCGCACCTTTCGGCTTCATCCGCAAGGGCCCGGCTCAAGTCGTGCCACTCAAGAAACAAGCTTAATCGCCTGTTTAGCAAAAAAAACCCGCCTATGGCGGGTTTTTTCAAATATTTTATCGTGCGTTAGTGCTCCTGCCGAATTTCGCTCCTCCAGCCGCAAAGCGGGAAGGAGAAGAACACGAAGCCCGCCGCTGTACCACCACCCCTCCGGGAACAATAAATTGACCGCTCGCCAGATAAGTCCGTATAGTGCCAGCATGAATGACTATAAACAGCTTTACCTTGACGATATCCAAGTTGGACAAAAGTTCAGCAGTGGTAGTCATGCCTTGGATGCCACACAGATTAAGGCATTTGCCAGCCAGTACGATCCGCAGCCTTTTCACCTTGACGAACAGGCCGCCGCCAACAGTTTCTTTGGCGGACTTGCCGCCAGCGGATGGCATACTGCCTCGGTCACCATGCGCCTGTTGGTTGACAGCGGAATTCCCATCGCAGGAGGCCTGATAGGCGCCGGATGTGAAATCAATTGGCCCATAGCAACACGACAGAGCGATATTTTAACAGTCGAAACGGAAGTGCTAAACGTTGCAGCATCCCGCTCGCGTCCGGATCGCGGCATCGTGACTATCTGCAGCAATACACGCAACCAGGCCGGTGAAGTCTTGCAGGTCATGACTGCCAAGCTCGTGGTTTTCAGACGACCCGCCGCAGCTCAATAGCCCCATGAATCCTGCCGGGATTCGGCTTCACTGCGCACATGCCGGCAATGCATGCTGGTCAGCAGATCAACGTAAATGCTTGCGCTCCGCTTTCGGATGTTCGGATGCAATGCAGGCACGGCGATAGGACTGCAAGGTTTTCTGGACGCGACCCAGCACACTGGCATGCGGATAATCACCTTCCTCGGCAGGCGCCCCCGCGACCATCCCGGTCAGTAGTTCGATACCGTCACTGACATGCTCGGCGCTATAAATATGAAACAGCCCCTGCTCCACGGCCTTGATCACACTGCGATCCAGCATCAAATGGCGACGGTTACGTGAAGGGATCAACACCCCCTGGCTGCCATCCAGTCCCGCTGCGCAACAGACCTGAAAGTAACCCTCAATTTTCTCATTTACGCCACCCACCGGTAAAACTTCGCCATACTGATTAAGCGCACCCGTCACGGCAATGCCCTGCTTGAGCGGCAAACCCGACAAGGATGACAGCAGCACATACAGTTCGGCACAGGAGGCTGAATCGCCTTCAACACCGAAATATTCCTGTTCAAACACAATCGAGGCATTCAATGCCAGCGGTGCGATATGCACAAACAACGCAGACAGATAATTGTGCAGGATAAATACCCCCTTGTCGTGCACAGGTCCGGACATCTCAACTTCGCGCTCTATATTCAGCAACCCCTCGCTGCCTGCATAAGTTCGTGCGGTAATTCGCACCGGAAAACCGAAACGATAGTCGCCCAGATCCATCACCGTCAGTCCGTTAAGTTGCCCGCACTTCTCCCCTCCCACACTGATCAGCACTTCACCGTCGACAATTGATTCCAGCATGCGCTGAGCCGGATAATCGTGGCGTCTGGTGCGCGCAGCAATCGCAAAATCGACATCTGAGGCTTCTACCGTCCGCCCGGTGCATGATGCAGCACTCTCCATGAGCAGCGCTTCGGTGCGTGCGAAATTGGCACTTTGCCGCGACTGATCATCGACTTCACGGTGCGTATCCTCCAGCAGACGCGCTACTGCACCGGATGAAAAATGAGACAAGCCCAAATTACGGCAACTGTGAGCGACAAAGATGGCAAAATCTCGGCGAGTCTCATCACCGGATACAAAGCTTTCGGCAAAATCCACCTTGACCCGAAAACGCCGGACAAACTCGGGATCCTCTTCCTGCAATTGATAGTATTCATCGCGCGAGGCGATAAGAATAATTTTTACATCAATATCCACCGCTTCAGGCTCCAGAGATACCGCTGCAATCGGTGCAAAAGCGGTGCCGGGCTCTTCGATTTGCAGCCTGCCACTGCGCAGGAATCGCCGCAATTTTTCCCATACCAGCGGATCAGCAAGCAAATCACGCAAATGCAACATCAGAAAGCCGCCATGTGCACGCAGCAGACTGCCAGCACGGATACGGGTAAAATCCGTTCCCAGCACATCATTTTCAGTCTGGTATTCAATGCTGCCAAACAACGAACGAAACAGCGGATTATCTTCAATAATCACAGGCGCACCGGTTGATCGGTCATTATCTACCGCCAGATTGACCCGGTAACGCGACAAGACCTGGTTCAATTCAGCCAGTCTGACATCCTCATCCGCCTCAGAGGCCTCGAACAATTCAATATTTTCAAGTACATTCTGCACCAAGTGCTCCAGATAAGCCCCCAGTTTAATTGAGTCCTTGATCTGTTTTTTCAGCGGGCCTTTAATGTCTAGTAACTCACGATCCAGCAGTGGTTTGATCAGTTCGCGCGTCAATACGGACAGTGCTTCATTCATGGCTTTTTCCATCGGCCTGGTTTCATCTAGAAAACGGGCAATTTCAGCCCGCAGTTGCTGTTCCGCCTGATCGATTTCAGCTCTGCGCTCCTTGGACAGCGCATAGACTTCGTGTTCGGTGATCGCATGTCTTTTATCCCCCATCAGCGTAAAAACCAGATGACCGGATTCGCGATGCAACACAAAATGGCGTGCTTCGGCAAACGCATCCAGCGTAGCGTAAGCACCCGCTTCATCCGCTTTGTAAGTATTTTCAATGCGTTCGCGCTCAGCTTTGAAAACCGGTCCTGCCAGCTGCCGGGGAATTTCGGTTTGCAGGTTTTTTGCGAATTGAATCATCAGTTGGCGCAGCAGTCTCCCCTGCCCTGTCGGCAGTCGCAAGGCGTGCGGCCGTTCCGGCACATCAAAGTTATGCAGATAACATAAATCCGGCGGCACTGATCTGGTTGCCCCGGCTAGCTGCATGGCCTGTTTTAGCAACGATGAACGGCCACTGCCGACTTCGCCCAGCACGAACAAGTTGTAATCCGTCTGTGCCATGGACAAACCAAAATTAGCCGCTATTTGGGCGCGTTCCTGGCCGATCCAGGGCAACGAACAGGAGAGCAACTCGACGGTTGTTGAAAATCCAAACGCATCATGATAAATGCAAAGGCGCAATTGCTCAGGAGTCAGTATAGAGATAGACATTAATTTTTGTGGCGAAAAAGATTGCATGATTGTAACGAATAATCCATAAACAGATAGCAACAATCAAATACCTGAAAAGAACAAACGCCAGAGAGTCACACGCCATGCGCGCCAAGAACAAACCCTCAACCTTTGCGAATAAGACTGGTTGCATTGGTCATTTCGACGCCTGTTGGAGGAGAAAATTGGTATTCAGGCAAAAATACAACAGAATAAATGAGGTGCTACCTGCAAATAAATATAAAATATACTTGACCGGTATTACTTTCGTAGTATAATTAACTCACTTTAAGACATAGCAAACGGAAATACCATGGCACTCAAACCCATTACCATCAGACTGGACGAGGATGAGTACAATAAACTCAAGGCACAACTGGAATCTTTTGGCGATCCGGACATCAATGTCGCCTATGTAGTTCGTTCCTACATCAGAGATTTGAACCGTTCTCTGCCTTGTATGCGCAACTCGGGCTGGGATCTGAAAAATTATTTCGGCATGTTGGGTTCATGGCTTAAGCAGTTCGGTGCCATGAAGGATGTAGACATGTTTAAGGTAATGAGTAATCCGTGGGGAATATGGAATGCCCCTGGTCAGGCTAGCGTCGAAAAAACACCGGACGCGTCGTCCAAATCAACGAAGTAATGAAAGAAAACGCGACGCTGAAGAACAAAAACCAGGTGCTGCGCGACACCATACGAGATTTGCAACACCGCTTTATGACGGAAAATGCCGCCACGACGCATGGCAGGAATTTGTTGAAAAGCGACTTGAAATGAGCGGCAAAGTCACCAAGAATTTTTTTGATGTACTGAAGCACCCCCCGGCAACTGATATCAAGTAATCAATTTAAAAGGAATAATTATGGACAAGCAACTCGAATTTTTTGATGTAGTAGCCAACACACAGAAGCAGGCTTTCAACGATCTGCTCTCAGCGCAATACCAGCGCGTGCAGTGGATTGATGGCATCAGCAAGACGCATGCTGCAATCACTAGCATCCCGGGTCTGCCGGAAAATGTGCAACCCACAGCAGCGCTGAACCAATTCAACAGCTGGATGAGCAACCTCACCAGCCAGTCACACAACGCAACCGAAGAAATACTCAAGGCGCAGGAAAGCTGGATCAGCACTTACGAAAAGCAATTGGCTGTCAGCCGTGACATCTTGACAAACTTTATCACTTTAGGCAGCGCTGCGCTGCCTAAAGTGGCCTGAATCCCCCCTTTTATGAACTTAACTGAAGGAATTAATATGAGCAAGCAACTCGAAATTTTTGATGCAGCAGCTAACACCCTGAAGCAGGTTTTCAACAATCTGCTCTCAGCGCAACAAGATCTGAGCGTACAGTGGATCGGTGGCATCAGCAAGACTCATGCTGCAATTACCAGCATTCCCGGTCTGCCGGAAAACGCGCAAACCAAAGAAGCGCTGAGCCAGTTCAATACCTGGGTGGGCAATGTGACCAGCCAGTCACAAAACGCAAGCAATGAAGTACTCAAGGTACAAGAAAACTGGATCAGTGCATATGACAAGCAAGTGGCTGTCAGTCGTGATTTCCTGAAAAACCTCATCGCGCTTAGCAGCGCGGCTCTGCCCCAAGCTGCTCTGCCTAAAGTGGCTCTGCCTAAAGCTGCGCTGCCTAAAGCGGATCTGTCTGTAGCTGTCTGAATCCCCTCTATCAACTTAACTTAAGGAATCAACATGGAAAAGCAACTCGAAATTTTTGATGCGGTAGCGAACACACAGAAGCAAGTTTTCAACAATCTGCTTTCAGCACAACAAGAACTGCGCGTGCAGTGGATTGATGGCAT
>CAIWRI010000111.1 GCA_903915035.1 uncultured Nitrosomonadales bacterium
GAAGGGACACCATCATAATGCAGGGAATATGTCCCTGTTGTGGGTGTATAGCTGAGCTATTGCCTCGCTATATGGAGGTGATATATGACTGAAAATTTCTAGAATATTCGTTGCTAAGATAATGCTGTTTGAACGTTTTGAGATAATGCAGGATAAAAAATATGTATATTGATCAAGATTATTTTGGCAAAAAATTCTCGTCGCTATCGTTTTATTTGGCTTATTGTTAATCTTAACAAGATTACAGTATAGATTTTTTTACACCGATATTTGACATTATATTCGAGTACTGTATAAATATAGATAAGGCGCTGTGCATGATTATTTATGATATTTAATTGAATATTTTAAAATCAATATTGCGCTCGGCAGAGACTGGATTTTAATTATTTCTTAATTATTTTTTGTAAGAAATTAAGTTGTTGTCAGGCTAAATTTATATTTATTTAAGGAAATAAAATGAAAAATACAGGTCAGGATTTAATCAAAATAAGCATCAGTGCAATCATTATCTCCACCCTGTTATCGGCCTGTGGCGGAGGCAGTGGTGGAGCTGCTTCTGGCAGTGCAGCGACAACAGCGGCAAGCCCTGTTACTTATACAAGTGCTGGGGGAATTGGTGAGCTGCTCAACTATACCGTCGATACTTCGAAGTTGACTTATAGTTATACCATCACAGACAGTCAATATGGATTAACTGGAAATACAGGATCTGGCACATTGCTTCATAATTCGGATGGAACTTATACACCATCCGGTGTGAGCAATGCAAGGGTTGTTGTTCTGCCAAACGGACTTTTATTAGGCGCTTTTAGTGCAAGCATAAATGGTACTGTTACGACAATTCCGGTAATTGGCATATCTAATCCGGTGACTACTTTCAGTGCTGCTGCCGCGACTTATAATTATGTCAGACATTATAAGATAGGCTCAACTTATACATCAAATTACAGAACATTTCAGATTACTTCATCAGGGACATGGACTGACTGTATAGGAGGTAATTTAGCGGCAACCTGTTCAGGTGTTAGTAATTCAGGAACGTTAAATTCCTTAGGTGGTGGTGAGTTTCAGGTGCTGAGCGGCGCGACTGTGATAGGTACTGCTATCGTGCAAAATTCCAGCGGGCAGAATGTGGTGGTCGTTGATCTGAACAATTCAAGCAATGGTCTCGGACTTCTTGTTGGTTCTACGCAACAGCTAGCAACAACACAAACTGATGGTACCTGGTACACCATTTCCTCGGCAGGTGATTACAGTACTTTCACTACTACAGGTGGTAATATCACCTACGCTTCTGTCAATGGTTCGTCTTATACCGGAACAGACACCTTTATTGTCAATTCACCCTGGTCGGGATTTGCGACTCCCGGTACTGGCGGAGAGGCTTTGTTGGCAGGTGCGGGGGTATTTGCCGATATCAAAAGTGATGGCACGGCTGTAATCGGACTCAAGCTCAATTAAAGATGCCTGATTAAATTGATGCCTGTCATAGGCATCAATTTTCTGCAAAAATACAGCTATTGAGTACGCTCAGTACTTCAGTTTTTTTCTCATAAATAGGTGAGATTAACAGCTTGCACACAGACATGCGCTGCATGTGGGATGAATCATGAAAATTCGCTTCGGGTTGCAACTGGATGGACAGCGTGGCTGGCATAACAGAGATTCATTAGGCGAAATTACCGTCGGCACGAACGGGATGCTGGGTATTCTTGAAGCCCAATTAGGGTTGGTGGCCGATTTGATCCCGCAGGCGCGTCGTATCGTGCAGTATCTGGACTGCCTTAAAAAAGCGGATCATGCGCGGCGTTTTTATCATAATAGCCTGGAAACAGACGAACTTGGCACGGCCGCGACCTTGCTGAGTTGGCGTGATACCTGGCATCTGCATGGCTGGAGTGGTCAGATTGAGTCGAATGAAGGTCGATTGACCGATATGGCCGACGTTGAGTGTTTGGCCAAGGTCTGTGTCTCTTCTTCTGAAGGTGAGCGTCTGGACGCGATTTGTCAGGTAATGTCGCGGCGCACACCTGCCATTCGCAGCGTAACGCTGACAACCCCGATGGCGCACTTTCCAAAACGCTGGCAACAGGTATTATCCGGGTTGCCTGTTGAATATCTGCCTTTTGTTTCCAAGCCTGGCGATCTGTTTTTACATGCGTTGCAGAATCGACTGCAACGGGCGCAGGCAGGTGAGATTTTTGCACCCGAAGATAAGTTGATTTTTAATATGGATGGCTCAATACGGGTTGTTCGTGCCGAGACCCGCTTGCTGGCGTCGCGTTGGCTCGCAGATCGCATCTCTGCCGGTGTTGCGGATGGTGTGCTGGTGGCCTCGGATGCCTTGCTCGATGATATTCTGGTCTCTGCCGGTGAAGCGCGACATGGCATGAGTGAATCGAGCGCATTTCGCCCTGCCTTGCAATTGCTGCCGATGGCACTGGCGCTACTCTGGGCACCTCTGGATTTTAACGTGCTGACTTCATTTCTCAGTCATCCAATCTCACCTGTACGCGGTTACGCCCGCCGCAAGCTTGCTGGAAAATTTGCCGACCAACCGGGTATTGGCGGTGCTGAGTGGGATAAGGCTTTGCACGATATTGCCGTGCATTATGGAGATGCCGAAGTTCATGAGGAAATCACGACCTGGGTTGATCATCCGCGCTTCGACCGGAATGCCGGTGTGCCGCTGACTGAAGTGATGGTTCGCGCACAGAAGCTGGCGCATTATTTTCATGTACGTCTGATTGATCAGGACGAAGCCAAACGGGCATCATGGCATGCCGGATTTTCACAAACTTCCGGATTTATCAGCGCAATTGAGCAATTGCAGCAAAACGGTGTGACTATGATTCGTCAACGTCAGTTGCAAAAATTACTGACAGAGGCTACTGCGAGGGGAAGTTCCAACCCGAAACTGGTTGCACAAACGGGTGCAATGGGTTTGGCCAATGACCCTGCCGCACTGATTGAAAGTTTTGAACAGGTATTCTGGTGGCAACCTGTCGCCGGTGCTCTGGTCAAATCCTATCCGTGGTCAGTTGCTGAAATTCGTGCCCTGAGCATCTCCGGGGTCGAATTGCCTGATATTTCCGATCTGCTGGAACGTATTGCGCTCGATAGTCTCAGGCCGGTTCTTGCTGCTGAAAAACAACTGGTGATTGTGCTGCCACCCCGTGAAATGGAAGTGCATCCCGCCTGGCAGATGATTGAATCGCTGGTTACTCACATTCCCGAGTATTCACTCGAACAGAGCTTCAAGGACACAGCTTCCGAACTGCAAAGCTGTTGCGTCGTGCCGCATACGTCGTTACCCGAGCTACGGCGCTGGTGGCAATTGCCCGACAACCTCACTGTTCCCAGAATGGAGCGTGAATCCTTTTCCAGCCTGGAGTTATTCCTGTTCAACCCGTACCAGTGGCTGTTGCGTTATCCCGCCGGACTTAAATCCTCCAACATTCTCTCGGTCAGTGACGGTTTTTTGCTGGAAGGCAAACTGGCGCATGCGCTGATCGAGCGGTTGTTTGTCTTGCCGGATTCGCTGCTGATGACTGATGGAGAAATATCAGACTGGTTCGATGCCGAATTTCCCCTAATCATTGAGACACAAGGTGCTGTACTGTTGATGGACGGCAGACGCGCTGATTACCAGGGATTGCGCTATGCTCTTAGGCGAGCGCTCAGCAGACTGCTGACGCAACTAAAATCTGCCGATGTGAGCAAAGTACATGCTGAGATGGAACTGAACGGCATTTTTCCTGGGGGCAAGATTTTGGGTTATGCCGATCTGGTGATAAGCAATCAACACGGGCAACAGGCCATTGTTGATATGAAATGGGGCGGCGTCAAAAAATATTCAACAAGGCTTGCGGAAAACACCCAGCTGCAACTGGGTATTTACGCCGAATTGCTGCGGCAACAATCAGCCAACTGGCCTGATACCGGTTATTTTGTGCTGTCAGAGGCAAAACTGTTGACGCAGCATAACCATTATTTCCCTGAGAGCACGGTGATTGTCAATAAGACCGAGGAATCTACTCCTCATCTGTGGACGCGTTTTATAGAAAGCTATGCCTGGCGCAATGAATTGCTAAAACAGGGGCGACTGGAAGTGGTGCTGGCAGCCAGTATTCCAGATGAAGAGTTTGATACCCCGGAAGCGGGGCTCAAGCCCGAGTTCCTGAATCCGGCTTATAACGACTACCTGACTTTGGCAGGCTGGAGGCAGTCATGACAGCGAAATTGCATTTTATCAGCGCAGGTGCAGGAAGCGGCAAGACCTATCGGCTTACCCGGATTTTGCATGAAAAACTGTCGAACGGTTCGATACGCCCCTCAGGTGTCATTGCAACCACTTTCACCCGCAAGGCGGCGACTGAATTGCGCGAGCGTGTGCGTTCACATTTGATGGAAATGGGCTCGTACAAGATCGCCAATGCGATGGGGCAGGCACGCATCAATACGGTTAATGGCCTGTGCGGTGAATTGCTGACGCGTTTTGCCTTCGAAGCGGGGATCTCCACCGAACAGCAGGTGCTTGAAGAAGCGCAGGAGAAAGTGCTGTTGTCCCAAGCCATTGAAACCGTCATGGATAGCGCACAGACGGCAAAACTGCTCGCGATCGTGCGCCGGATGGGTATTCAGGACTGGAAGGATGACTTAAGAAAGCTGATGAGTCAGACACGCGCCAACGATATCGCGATTGACTGCCTGGCTGGCATGGCACTCTGCAATGCCGATGATTTACTCGATCATTTTCCCAAGGTTACAGGGGATGATCTGGCTGGCAAACTTCAGCAGGTGATTACGGAGACTTTGCCCGAACTGGAAAGCGCGGCGGCTGAAAGCCGGATGAAAAACACCAATGACTACCTGACGCTGGTCAAGGAAATGCGCGTCAAACTGGGTGCAAACGATGCCGTCTGGAGCGACTGGGTCAAGCTTGCCAACGCAAAGCCCGGCAAAGGCCTGATTCTCCTTGCAGAAAGAATCGGCGAATACGCCAATCGCTACGCTGAACATGCCGAACTGCACAGCGATATTCGGACATATTTGCAGATGCAGTTTATGTTGTGTGAGAAGGCGCTCAAGGCTTATGCCGACAAGAAACGCGAAATGGGCGTGCTGGATTTTACCGATCAGGAACATTTGCTGCTGAAAGTGCTGGATCATCATGTGGTCGCTGCAACCTTGCGTGAGGAACTGGATTTGCTGATGGTGGACGAATTTCAGGATACTAGTCCGATACAGTTGGCGTTGTTTACCAAGCTTGCGCAACTCGCCAGTGAAGTTTACTGGGTAGGTGATATGAAGCAGGCAATTTATGGTTTTCGCGGCAGCGATGCTGTTCTGATGAAAGCGGTCCTCGATGCACTGACTGTGCTGGGTGGCGACAAGGAAGTACTCAAGCTATCCTGGCGTTCGCGCGCGCCGCTTGTCACGCTGGTCAATGAGGTTTTTGTGCCGACTTTTGCCGCGACAACGGCAGCAGACGATATTGTTTTAACAGCCCAGCGCACGGAAAAATTGTCAGGTGCCGCCTTTGCCAACTGGCACTTGCAGGGCACCAAAATTGAAATACGCAACATGGCCCTGGTTGTCGGCGTCAGACAATTGCACGATTCGGGCTACATCGTGTTTGACAAGGCAACAAGGCAGACGCGCGCGATCCGTTATGGCGATATGGCGATCTTGTCGCGCTCGAACGATGGCGTGCGGAATATTGCTGCTGAATTAAAGGCGCAAGGCGTGCCCGCTGCCATCTTGCAGGCGGGACTGCTCAAAACACCGGAAGCGATTCTGGCTATTGCCTGTCTGCGTCGTCTGAATGATCCCTCCGATACCATTGCCAGCGCCGAGATCGTCTCGCTGGCCGGCTGTGAAGCGCCGGAGAGTTGGGTGGCAGATCGTTTGCAGTTCATGAACAATGCTCCCGCAGAAAAACCCGGCGGCTATGGCAATAGTTGGCGTGAGGAAGGCGATCAGGTATTCCCGCTGCTGGCAGAACTGGCCGCTCTGCGCGCGGATATGCCTGTACTGTCACCGATGGAAGCGTTGCAAACGGTGGTAGCGCATGGACAATTATCCGCAGTGGTGCTGCGCTGGTGTAACAATGAAAATGAGGCGCGCAGTCGATTCGCCAATCTGGAAGCCTTGCTGGGGATGGCGCGTGATTATGAGCAAACCAGTCGTAATATGAATCAGAGCGCCAGTGTTTCCGGATTGATTTTATGGCTGAGGTCGCAGGCCGAAGCGGAAGCGGACTTTCTGGCTATGCCGGCCATTGATGCGGTGAAGGTGATGACGCATCATGCTGCCAAGGGACTTGAATGGCCGGTTGTGATTCTGACCGGCCTGGAAGGTAAAGTCAGGGACAGGCTCTGGTCTATCAGTGCCATCTCTCAAGCTGAAATTGATGTGCAACACCCGCTGAAAGATCGATTTATCCGTTTTTGGCCCTGGCCTTTTGGCCTGATGGGAAAAGTGACGATTGCGGAAACAATTGATAACTCGGATATAGCCCGAAAGCTTCATCTTGAAGCGGTTGAAGAAGAAAAGCGCCTGCTCTATGTCAGCATGACACGTGCACGCGATCTGCTGGTGATGGCACATCACGGCAAAGGAAGCGAGGATAGTTGGCTGGGCACGGTTGCTGCCGGTTGGCTGCAGGGCGAGGTGGATGCGACTACCTTGATGACACCTGGCGGCGCGGCGATTCCTTGTCAGAATATAACGTTATCAGCGGCTGGCGGTACAGGCGCGACTGCCGTAGAGCCGGTGTACTGGTTTACCGATCCCACACCGAAAAAGCTACGTATGCCGCTCAAATTCAGCCCCTCAGACGCCAAAGCGCAAAGTTCGCGTGTGTTGAACAATGAGCATATCGGCAGGCGTCTCTCCCTGAAACCGGATGTCGATATGGCGCGTCTGGGTAACGCGCTGCATCTCTGCATCGGTGCTCACTTTACAGATCCTGACGCACCGGTCACCGTGACAGAAATCGAAGCAGTATTGCAGCGTATGGGACTGGCAAGTGCCGTGCAACCGCAAGCGTTGCTGGATCAAATCAATGCTCTGGGTAGCTGGATCAAGGCACGCTGGCCGGAAGCGGTGCCATATGCCGAGTTTCCAGCGGAAAGGCAGCTGCCGAATGGACAGCTGCTGCAGGGGCGTATTGATATGCTGCTCAAGGTCAACGGCGGCTGGATACTGATAGACCATAAATCCAACCCGGGCGGGTCTGATCGCTGGGAAGCCATTGCGCAGGACTATGCAGGGCAATTGGCCGCATACAAGTGGGCTGTTGAAACAGCGAGTGGCGAAAAGGTGCTGGAGAGCTGGCTATTTTTGCCGGTAGCGGCAGCAATAATACGAATCGAACTTGAATAATGAAACCGATTACAACTGTTGTACGCGAATGGACTCAGGCGTATTTTAGCAATAAAAATATTGAATTGACCCACGAGGGGGATCGGGCGACTTGTCAGTTCACCGCCGGTGACAGTGATCACTTTGAGTATCGTTGCTTTGTCGAGGTATATGAGGATCGCCCCGGCATCATGCTGTTTCAGTACGCGCCTTTCAAGGTTCCCCGTGTACATCGTACTACCGTGGCTGAATTACTGGCGAGGATCAATTACGTTCTGGCTAATGGTGCGCTCGGCATGGACATGCAGGATGGCGAAATCCGCTATAAAAACGGGGTCGATATCAAGGGCGGTGTAATCTCGATAGCAATGATCAGTGAGCTGGTTGAGCTGGGGTTATCCATTCTTGACCAGTATCTGCCGGCTGTTGCAGCGGTCGTTTATGCCGGACAGAGTGCGGAGCAGGCGTTTTCAAGGGCAGAGCAACACCGGGTTGCACAGGGTAGAACTAACCCAGTGCCGGAAGAGACGCAAATCAGGCCTTGGGAGAGTTTTGTTGGAAGTGAAGCGATTCGTTCCTGGTCGGCGGATTTGAACAGTGTGCTGTCGGGCAATGAGGTGGACTGGGCGCTGGCCGGACATGCGACGGTGATTGTGAATGAGGATCAAAATTATTGTCGGGAAATTCTGCAACGCGTTGCCGCCGATAACAACTTGAATTTTACTGTAATCGCAGCCTCCGATGTGATGGACATGTCGCCACCTTCAGGGTTGCAGGCATTGAAACCCATGCTGGTATATCTTGAACCCGGACGGTGGATGAGGTTAAAAGGCGAAGACGGTGAAAGCGACAATACCGCTGAAAATGCCAGGCGTTTTCAGTCGCAATTGCTGGACTGGATCACTGATTTTGATCCGCTTCATCCTGTCGTGTATGTGACTTCAACCGCTAAACTTGGGAATATGACAAGTCGCTTGCGGGCTGTCGGCGGTTTTGACCGGTACATTGCCTTGCCTCAGGAATCGCTGAGCATACTGGCGGAAGGATTTCTGAGCCTTATTGGCCGGGACTGTTGCAGTGCAGCACTGCAATCCGCCACAGCCAAGTTGGGCAAACTGCTGAAAGATGAGTCGTCTGAAAAGCGCGAGCTTGCCTTGCTGTGTATGCGCCGGCTTCATCATCGTGAAAACAGGCCGCTTGAGTTTATCGATCTGGTACATGCGTTTTCCCGCAATATGCTGGAACAGGATGCTTCAACAATTGAAACTGATGAATTACGTCAGCAGGTAGCCTTTCATGAGGCGGGGCATGCTGTCGTGGCTGTACTCGATTCCGGCGGCAAAAACGTTCCGGACTGCACGTCTATCGTGCCATCCGCTGCATTTAATGGCATTGTGGTCGAATCGTACACTTTTCATCATGCGCATGATGATCTCAATACCTACCGTAACTTTCGCCACAACATCCGTATTTGCCTGGCGGCTCGCGCAGCGGAGGAAATTGCCTTCGGGATTGAAAACGTATCCTCTGCTTCATCAGATGATCTGGAAAATGCTTCGCGTAGTGCCTTCAAAGCCTTCGCTTGCTGGGGTTTTGTCCCGCGAATGGAGGCTGGTGATCGCGCAGCCAGGAATCTCGGCGTTGTGTTTGGTGCTCCAAGCAATTCGGAAATGCACCATTTGGAAGTGCTCGTGCGTGAGTTTTTGGAACAGGAGTATGAAGTGGTCAAAGTCATGCTTGAAAATAATCGCACACTGCTTGATGCTGTTGCAAACCGCCTGCTCAGCGAGCAAATGCTTGATCAGGGTGAATTGAGCGCTATTTTTACAGAAAATCAGGCTGTTGCAACGGCAGTAGCTGTGAGGATCAATCAAGCTGATAAGAAGCAGTAAAAATGGACAATTCAATAGGCTTCTGTCACAGTTAACCCAGTGGATGCAATTACTAGAGAGTTGATGAAATAAAGCAATTAAATTCAAGGAGGTAATATGAAATCACACAATTTTTTTGATGGACGTATCACACTTGATCCTGATATTTGCAACGGCAAGCCTACGCTGCGTGGGAAAAGGATTACCGTACAAACCATACTCGGCTACTTGAGTGAAGGGGACAGCGAAACTGAAATTCTTGAGCAGTATCCAAGTCTGGAAGCCGAAGACATTCGCGCCTGTTTGCGTTTTGCCTCGAATGTCATGGGGCAGCGTTATGACTTGGCGATGGTCGCCTGATGGCTAAATTTCTGATAGATGCAAATTTACCGTATCGTTTTGCATTGTGGCAGGGTGAAGAATTTAAGCATTTTTTTGATATAGGTGACGATTTACCGGATTCGGCTATCTGGCAATATGCGGAGCAGAATGATCTGATTATCGTCAGCAAAGACGCTGATTTTTCTGACCGGATGATGCTATCCGAGCCGCCACCTCGCGTGGTTCATTTGCGCATCGGTAATATGCGGATACGCGACCTGTTTGCTTTTTTGCATCGCGTTTGGCCACAAGTCATTGAACTTGGCACTACTCACAAGCTCATCATCGTGCGCGAGTCATTGATTGAGTGTATTTCATGATTAATGCTTGCCAAATTTAGCGCAGCATATTGAATCTATATCCTTTTCCCGAAAATGCGGGTGCGTTATTTAATTTTTCGATGTTACTGGAAGTGATGGGCCGGTTTGAGGAAGCTGAAGCATTATGCCGACGTGCACTGGAAATTGAAGAAAAATTGCAAGGTGTTGGACATGAGGACACGGTTCAGATAATCACTGCCTTGGCGAGATTATCGTCAGTCCGTAGAAGTATGAATCCGGCTTGATGTTGGCGAACTAATAGCGGGCGGTTAAGCCTTGAATTTCATGCTCACGTGCATCAATTTCCAGCGGTGCAAGTTGATAGCCGACGGTCAGAATCTGCTGAAGGTAAATTGAAATAAAACTCTCAATGGAACCTGCCTGCTCATATTGATAGACGTGCCGAAATTCGTGAGAGAGCAAACGGGTCGTTGCCTGACCTCGGCGTATGTAAATGCCGTAACCCAATGTCAATCCAGCCATATTTGGCGATAGCAGTCCGCTTGAATGGGCGGCTTGCCTCAATTTTGCATCATCAGGCACCGGAATTGCATCGACTCCCAGCAATCGTATCTTTTCAGGATGGACGACACCCACGCTGCGCGCAATTGTGATTTGCGCGTCATTCAGTGGCAGTCCGGTGCGAGCAATGAGGTCTGACAGTGCCCCTATCCAGGAAATTGCTACGGGTATTAGGGATGCGATGTCATTAGTCACTTATAGGTTGGGCTCAGTTGGGTTTTTACGCTCAATTATAGGCTTTGGCGATTACGTAAAGCAAAACAAGTAGGTGAGACCGCGTAGATGATACAATTCAGCAAGTTTCAGTTACCATTCACCACCACTTGTCAGATATGATGTTTGAGGCGGTGCCAATCACTTTTTTAAACTCAATTTAACTTGTCTCAAGCACGACTGAAAGCAATCGCACATGTTCAATCAAGCACCTGAAATCTTTCAAATCGCGCTCAGCGCTCTTGATTTTCCCGAGTTGCCGGCAATTACTGACCCCGGTTTTGAACCCGCAGTGATTATGCATTACGCCATGCAGTATGCCTTAAAGGGTTGGACTGCTGCGGTAGTCATCAATGACGGGATGGTTCGCGTGGTAGCAGTGCCTGAGCAGGGAATTGAGCCTAAAATGTATTTGCTGGGCCTGCTTCAGCACCGTTATATCGAGGAAGCATTACCTGGTTTGGAAGCAATGTACGGCATGCTTGATGATGCCGATATTTGTTTCAATTACGGTGTTGCCCTGTCAGAGCTTGATCGAGTTGAGGAATCGCTGGCACCGTTGAACAAATGCCTTAACCTTGATCCGAGCTACGATAACGCAGCTATGATGTTCTGGCGGAGAAGGGGGGATTCGAACCCCCGTTGGGATATTATCCCAAACACGCTTTCCAGGCGTGCGACTTAAACCGCTCATCCACCTCTCCGAAGGGGGCGGAGAATAAACCAGATTGCGTTTTTGTGCAATTGATATTTGAATTAATATCTGGTTTTGGCTGAATTCAACAATTGTCACGCCATTTGCGCAAGGCGGCAAATACCGCAGATTCCGAGGTGTCCGCAAGTCCGCGCTGTTGCAGAATCTGAATAATTTCCGGATCATGACAGCGCAGGAAGGGATTAGTCTCCTTTTCAAGCCGCAGAGCAGAAGGCACTGTGGACAGATTCGCTGCACGCAGCCTGTTGGTGTCAGTCACGCGTTGTTGTACCGCAATGTTGCCGGGATTACATACGACGGCAAAGCGCAGATTGGACGTCGTATATTCATGTGCGCAATAGACCTGCGTGGTATCGGGCAGTTCAGCTAGCCGTTGCAGTGAATGGTGCAGTTGCGCGACCGTTCCTTCAAAACTTTTACCGCATCCGGCACCAAACAACACATCCCCGCAAAAAAGCACCGGCGGTGTTGTAAGGGGGGCAAAAAATGCCAGGTGATCGTCCAAATGGCCGGGAACTTCCATGATATTGAACGTTAAATCGAAGGCATCCAGCCTGAGTTGCTCACCCTCTCGCAAGTCGTGTGTGATGTGCGGATTTTTCTCATGTTGCCGCCCGTATACGGCGACGTTGTATACTGCGCGCAAATTTTTGATGCCGCCGATGTGATCATGATGACGGTGAGTGCAAAGTATGCCGGTCAGGATGAGCTGGTTAACACTAAGAAAATTCAGAACGGGTTCAGCATCGCCGGGGTCTACTACAACGCATTGTGTATCGTTATGGATAGCCCAGATATAATTGTCTTCAATGGCGGAGATGGCGGAAATTTTAAACATAAATTTTGAAAAACTGAAAGTTGACAATGATAGATTGTAAGTCAACGGCGAAAAGTTTGAGCGGCTGGTTTGCTACAGAACAGGGCAGCTATGTACTGGAACGTGAGCAGATTTACTTTGATCACACGGTTAACGATATTTTTGGCTATAACGCGTTGCAACTGGGGTTGCCGGAACACGATTTATTGCGTAACAGTCGTATCCCCTTGCGTTTTACCGGTTCGACTCACGTGAGAACTGACGTGCAAATGTGTCCGGATGAATTGCCGCTTGCCACGGGCAGCCTTGATCTGGTGATTATGCCACATGTGCTTGAATTTTCAGAACAACCGCATGCAATTTTACGCGAAGTGGAACGAGTACTGATCCCCGAGGGCAATCTGATTATCAGTGGCTTTAATCCCCGTAGTTTATGGGGAGTACAGCGCAGCCTTAAAAGAAAGCGCGGCTATCCCTGGTGCGGTGATTTTATTGCGCTGTCGCGCCTCAAGGATTGGCTCAGTTTATTGGGGTTTGATGTTGCTGCAGTGCGATTTTCTGCATATGCGCCGCCATTCGGGCAATGGCTGGAACGACTGAGCGAATCAGAAGTTGAGCGCTGGTGGGCTGGGAGTGGCGGGGTTTATTTTTTGCACGCCATTAAACGTGTGCCGGGAATGCGACTGTTAAAACCCAGTTGGAATGAGGGATTTGTGAAAAAATTGTTGCCTGTCACCCCTAAAATGAACAAGACGCAAGGTAAAATCAGTGCGAGAAACCAGCATATCAGGATGGGAAAATGAATAAGGAAACAGCGGAGATAGTGGAAATTTTTACCGACGGGGCATGCAAGGGTAATCCCGGTGTCGGCGGTTGGGGGGCATTATTGCGAACGCGTGGCCGGGAACGCGAGTTGTTTGGCGGGGAAGCACATACCACCAATAATCGCATGGAGCTGATGGGCGCAATATCTGCCCTGGAAGCATTGACACGGACTTGCCAGGTGACGCTGCATACCGACTCCAAGTATGTGCTGCAAGGTATCACCACCTGGCTGGCTGGCTGGAAGCGTTCAGGCTGGAAGACCGCAAGCCGTCAGCCTGTCAAAAATGAAGATCTGTGGCGCCGTCTGGATGCACTGGTAGTACAGCATGAGATTGAATGGGTCTGGGTCAAAGGGCATTCAGGGCACGCCGGCAATGAACACGCCGATGTACTGGCAAATAAGGGGGTCAGCATGATACAAGCGCAGGGCAATGTCGATGCGTAAGATCGTACTGGATACGGAAACCACCGGGCTTGATCCTAAAAAGGGTCATCGCATTATAGAAATAGCAGCTATCGAACTTGAGGGACGTAAAGTCTCCAAGCGGCACTTTCACCATTATCTGGATCCGGAACGTGAAGTGGATGAAGAGGCGGCAAGGGTGCATGGCTTTACCTGGGAGATGCTCAAGGGGCGTGCCAAATTCGCCGACATCGCGAACAGTTTTCTGGAGTTTGTGGACGGTGCAGAATTGATGGCGCATAACGCACCATTCGATATGAGTTTTATTAATAACGAATTGCGCTTGCTGGGGCTGCCGCCTTTGCAAAATCCGGTGGTGGATACGCTCAAATTAGCGCGTGAAATGCATCCGGGCAAGAAGAATGGTTTGGATGCCTTGTGTAACCGCTATGAGATAGATAATACGCATCGCAGTTTGCACGGTGCGTTACTCGATACCGAATTGCTTGCTGAAGTTTATTTTGCCATGTCACGCGGTCAGGAGAGCCTGTTAGATGACGAAGTACCGGCGATGACTCGCCAGTCTGCAGTGCTGAAAACTGATGCACAGCGAGCTGTTTTACGCATCTTGTTGCCCGATGCAGCAGAATTGCTTGCACATGAACAGCTGTTGCTCGATATTGATAAAGCCAGCAAGGGTGCTTGTTTATGGAAGCAGAATGTCGCATGAACGCCCGGCTAATTCGATTAACCATTCTGGCCGCAGCATTGCTGTACATCTCAGCCTGCGGCTATATGTGGGCAACGCAGAGGGGGCGTGTGTTTGAAGCCACTTCCGTTTGGCAATCTACACCGGATCGTCTGGGAATGAAGTATGAAGAGCTACATATTCCCGCAGGCAGCGGCGCTGAGCAAGGGGAGTTGGATGCCTGGTGGCTACCATCAGAGAAAGCAGGCGCGCCGACAATGCTTTATTTGCATGGCAATTATCGCAACATGGGCAACAATCTGGAACAAGCGTTACGTCTTCATCAGTTGGGCTATAACCTGTTGCTGGGAGATTATCGTGGTTTTGGCAAAAGCACAGGGGGGCAGCCCAGCGAAAAAAAGGTTTTTGAAGATGCAGAAAGCCTCTGGCAATACCTGATAAAACGCCAACCGGCCGGTAGTACTTTTATCTACGGCCATTCTCTGGGCGGTGCAATTGCGATTGATCTGGCGGTTCATCATCCGGAGGCTGCCGGTCTGATTACAGAAAGTACCTTCACCTCGATGCAGGCAATGGGTGAGATAAATTACGGCTATCTGCCGATTGGTTTGCTGCTTAACCAGCGCTTTAGCTCATTGCAAAAAATCGCAACTCTGAAAATCCCGGTACTGTTTATCCACGGTAGTTGGGATCAGAAAGTGCCGGTAGAAATGGCTACAGAGTTGTATGCGGCGGCGCCTGAACCGAAGCAATTACTGCTGATCGCGGGTGGCGAACATAACAACAGCGCGGCTATCGGCTGGGTTGAGTATCGCGATGCGGTCTCCGCTTTCGTCAGAAAAAATACACATTAAACGGCCAATTGAAAAATATAATATAATCAAACAAATACGATGTTGTTCTGGTTTTTTGCGAAATCGGAACAGTTTTGCATGACTCACTTTTAATTATTTACAGAGTAAACGCCTGTTTCAGGCGTAACGGAAAAACATGAAATCAGATGCAATTATTATCGGTTCAGGCGCAGCAGGCCTGATGTGTGCACTACAGGCAGGTCTGCGAGGTCGCTCTGTCGTGTTACTGGATCACTCCAAAAAACTCGCGGAAAAGATCCGCATCTCAGGCGGTGGACATTGCAACTTTACCAATATCAACACCAAGCCTGAAAACTTCATCTCCGACAATCCGAATTTTTGCCGCTCGGCGCTGGCACGCTACACGCCTAACGACTTTATCGAGCTATTGCAGAAGCACAACATCGGTTTTCACGAAAAAACACTGGGTCAATTGTTTTGTGATGATGAATCCGAAGTGATCATCGCCATGCTGCGCAAGGAATGCGATGCTGCGGGCGTCAAGCGTTTCATGAGCTGTGAGATTGAAAAAATCAGTCACACGCCCTATGCTGAAGATGCCGGTATCGGCAAGAAGGCAAAGTATTATGTCAGCACCTCGCGCGGCGAATTCGAAGCGGTATCGCTGGTGATAGCCACGGGCGGTCTGTCGATTCCCAAAACAGGTGCTACTCCTTACGGTTATCACGTTGCCGAACAGTTTGGCGTGCCCATCACCAGGTTAAGAGCGGGGCTCGTGCCACTGACTTTTGCGCCGGATGAATGGAAGCCGTATGCGGATCTGACTGGCGTTTCTTTTCCTGCCATCGTCACCACAGGCAAACAGTCGTTTCGTGAAGACCTGCTGGTCACGCATCGCGGCTTGAGCGGGCCGGTTATCTTGCAAGCCTCCTCGTACTGGCAGCCGGGCACTGCGCTGCATATCAATCTGTTGCCCGATCTGGATATGGAAACCGTGCTGGATGAACATAAAACCAGCAAAAAACAGCTGGCCAACTTTTTGACGCAATGGTTTCCCAAGAGCTTTTCAGAAGTGTGGTGTGAACAGAACAAGGCTTTTGAAAACAAGCCGCTAAATCAATATAATGACAAACAGCGCAAAGTAATTGCTCAGCAGTTGCACGACTGGCAGGTGGTGCCATCCGGTACTCAGGGTTATGCCAAAGCCGAAGTGACTTGCGGCGGGATCAACACCCAGGCGCTCTCCTCCAAGACCATGGAATGCAATGAGGTGCCGGGTCTGTATTTTATCGGCGAAGTGATGGATGTAACAGGTTGGCTGGGTGGTTATAATTTCCAGTGGGCCTGGGCATCGGGCTATGCTGCAGGGCAGGCGGTTTAACTTGAAACCGGGTTCGCTGGTGGGAAAATTGCTTGCGCTGAGCATAACTGCCGCCTTGCTTATTTTGGGTATGATGTTTTCAGCCGTGCTGCTGTTGTTGATTTTGACTGGCGGCACGCTGGCATTTATCTGGCTGTGGTGGAAAACCCGTGCGCTGCGTCGTCTGATGCGTGAACAAATGAGCAGTCAGACGATGAGCAACAGCGAAGAAGCGCAAACGCTCGGCAAGGGTGAGATTATTGAAGGTGAAGTGATTAGCAAGGTTGTTACGGTAGAGATGTAACGCGATAAACACGCGTTGTCAGTCCGCAATATTTTTTAATATCTTGACCGTCATGGTTTACTTGCATTGCCGGGATAAGCAAGGTGGATAATCGAGTTTTGCAGCCGCAGCTTTTATCAGATAGTACACGGATATTTAATCAGATGATCACGGCGGCGTGCGGCAGCATTGTTCAGAATGCACCTGCGTTCGGGATCATTAGCCTCGCTCCAGTCGAGAATTTCTGACAGTGATCTGAAACAGCCCAGACAATTGTCGTCATCGTTCAGACAACAATGACGTATGCAAGGCGTCTCGACTGAATGGCGCTTCATGATTGATTAAACAGCAGATTCATCCCGAATTCGGCTGAGTACATCCTGCACCCGTTGTATGGCACGAGACTCTGTTGCCGCTTCGCAATAACAGCGCAATTCCGGTGCATTGCCTGATGGCCGCAAATGTACGATTTCACCGTTGTCAAAAGTGATACGCAGCCCGTCTATGCTGTTGATATTGACAAGCTGTGCATGCTCGGGTGCCAGGTAATGCTGAAGTATCAGCTGGTCGCTGGTCATTTTCTGAATCAATTGCCGGCTGGTTTCAACCGGAAATGCTTGCAGGCGGTCGCTGGCAGTAAAGCGTGCGGGTAAGTGCGGCAATAAATCGGATATTTTGCCATTGATCTCTCTGGCTGCGGCCAGTACCGCCAGTGCGGGTAACACCGCATCTCGGGTAGGCAGGGACGCCAGACTTTTACCGTCACGGATAACGTTTGTGCCTACCAGAAAACCACCATTCGCTTCGAACCCTACGATAGCGTCATCAGGCGCTGAATTAATTTCCTGCATGCCGGCAATCACGTAAGGAGAACCAATGCGAGTGCGCAATACCGTTTTAAATGCGCCGCAAAGCTCGATCGCCGTATTGCAACTGACCGGAACGACCACTTTGTTGGCGGCAAGGAAACGTGCGCAAATCAAACCGACAATATCGCCGCGCAGCCAATTGCCTGTTTCGTCGGAAATCAGAGGACGATCGCCATCGCCGTCAGTCGAGATGATGGCATCGAAATGATGTGTAGCCGCCCATTGCTTGCCGCGTTGAATATCTTCCTGAGCGACCGCTTCAGTATCGATGGGCACGAAGGCTTCTGTACGTCCGAGCGAAGTCACGACGGCACCCAGTTCCTCCAGAATGCGCCTTAAAACATCGCGCGCCACACTGGAATGCTCATATATGCCCAGATTCATGCCTCTAAAATATTGTGCCGGAAAAAAGTCGAGATAGCGCTGTACGTATTGCTCGATTGCAGCCGGATTAATTAATGGCAGTTCGCCGCTGAATTTGTTTAGCGCGACAACCGCATCGGCAATTGCAGTTTCATCGGACTTGGTGATTTCACCATCAGGCCGGTAAAATTTGATGCCATTGCGATCGAACGGAATATGGCTGCCGGTGATCATGATGGCCGGTATGCCTTCATTTTGCGCATACAAGGCCAATGCCGGCGTAGGCAGCGCCCCGCAATAATCTACAAGGATATTCTGTCCTTGCAGGGCTGCCGCACACGCTGCCGCAATGCGAGGACTGCTGGGGCGTAAATCAATCCCGATGGCGATGCGAGTAACATTGAAAGACTGGCTCACTACCTGCAGGAATGCGGCAGCATAGGCTGCGCAAACCTCGTCAGTCATGCTGGTTACCAGACCACGCGCGCCGCTGGTGCCAAATGCCACGCCGCTGCTCGCCATGACTTCGCGAATGTTGATTGTTTTCAAGTGCAATACTCCCGTTTAATATTTAATCCGCAGTTTGTAAAGTAGCGATGCCATTTTACTGTAGTTAACCACATCTGACCGACTGATTTTAAGCAAAACAAGCTATTCATCGGTCATTGCAAGCGGGAATCCGATCATAAAAAATAACACTTGAAACGAATGGCTGTTGCGGGCGTGGGATAATGTCGCATGAAAAATAAATTGCCACAAGCTGTGCGTGTTATCCCCGTCGAACGTTTGCATCTACGCAATGTGCATCGCGGTCGTTATGACTTCAAGCACCAGGTCGCCGTCAATCCCGAGTTGGCGGCTTATATTTTCCGCAATGCGCATGGCGATGACGCCATTGATTTTGCGAATCCGGCGGCGGTAAGGGCACTCAACCGCGCCCTGTTGAACAGTGAATATGCGATTAGTGATTGGGACATTCCGCCGCAGTACCTCTGTCCGCCTGTTCCGGGCAGGGCGGATTACCTTCATTACCTGGCTGATCTGTTGACTGAAAGCCAGAACAGTATTATTCCGAGAGGTTTGTCGATACGCGTCCTTGACATCGGTAGCGGCGCGAACTGCATCTATCCGCTGATAGGTCATCGTGCTTATGGCTGGCGGTTTGTTGGCAGCGATATCGACCCTGTTGCGCTAACGAATGCGCAAAGCATTATCAACGCAAACAATGGACTAAACCAGGCTATTGAATTGCGTTTGCAAACTTCCCCTCAGGCGATTTTCAAGGGGATAGTGCGCGCGGCTGAATTGTTCGATTTGACGCTATGCAATCCTCCTTTTCATGCTTCTCTGGCTGAAGCCAATGCAGGTACGCAACGCAAATGGAAGAATCTGGGTAAAGAAGCGGGTAAGAAACCGCTGTTGAATTTTGGCGGGCAAGCAAGGGAATTGTGGTGTCGTGGCGGAGAGGAGGCCTTCGTGTGCAGCATGATTGCCGAGAGTGTGCAGTTTAAAGGTAATTGTTTATGGTTCACTTCGCTGATTTCCAAGTCAGCCAGTTTGCCTGGCATCTATCGTGCATTGAATAAAGCTGCGGTGCAGGATTACAGGACGATTGAGATGTCACAGGGGCAGAAGAAGAGTCGCTTTGTGGCATGGACTTTTTTTGACGAGCGTCAGCGAAGTACCTGGAATCAAAATCGCTAATTAAAGACAGCGGATGTTACCTATCTGCCATCAAGTTCCGGCGTAGCCTTTTGTTGCGCTGTGCGTGCCTCTGCTGTGAGCCGCCGAAGTTAGTCTGTCTGTTGCGGCCAGAGCCAAACCCGCAGGGTTCTTATTGCCGGTCGGCCTCCTGCAAAATTGGTTTAGTGTTTAACTGACGGATATTGCTGCGTCACATTTGATGCAGGGCAATAGAGGTCTTACTGCCGCCAGTAGAGATTCAACCCGGGCCAATAGAAGACTCACCAAGAGCAGTCGGGCTAAAACCAGGGGCGTCAATGATATACCGGTGAAACTGCCATGTTTTCATGGCAAGGATAGCCTGAGCGGATAGCGAGGAATTTTGGGAAGGGAAAGCGATTAGTTCTAAAGGATGAAACTCTTAAGTGAAGCGGGATACAGCTTGAGCCATATCCCATTTTTCAGATTTAATAGTCTGTATAGCCTTTTTCACCTGGCGTGTAGAAAGTATCGAAGTCGGGCGGCGTCAATTCGCTGCCGTTTTGCAATTTTTCTACCAGATTGGGATTGGAGATGAACGGACGACCGAAAGCCACCAGATCACCGCGATTATCTGCCAGATCGCTGTTGGCATGTGCCAGATCATAGCCGCCTGACAGGATGTAACTGCCTTTGAAGTTGGCGCGGATTGCCGCTTTCAAGGTCGGACTGACTTCAGGGGCACCCATCGCGCTGTGGTCGACGATGTGGATATATACCAGGCCGATTTGATTGAGCGCTGCTATCAGTGCCAGATACATGGCATCCATGTTGGCATCGCTGGCGGCACCATTGAATACGCCGTAAGGCGAGATGCGCATGCCGATGTGCTCGGCGCCGATGGCTAAAGCCGTGGCTCTGGCAACTTCCACTGCAAAGCGGATGCGGTTCTCGACGCTGCCGCCCCAGCGGTCGGTGCGCTGGTTGGTGGCGGTATTGAGAAACTGGTCGATCAGATAACCGTTAGCGCCATGTAATTCGATGCCGTCAAAGCCGGCCTCGATGGCATTTTTTGCACCCTGTGCATATTCTGCAATCGCCTGGGCAATATCAGCCTCAGTCATTTCGGCAGGAACAGGGTAGGGCTGCATGCCGCTGCTGTCCGTCCACATTTCGCCTGGGGCTGCCAGTGCTGAAGGCGCGATTATCTTAGCATCCGGCAGCATATTGGCTGCGTGACTGACGCGTCCGGTATGCATCAGTTGAATGAAAATATGCCCGCCTGCCTGATGCACTGCATCGGTGACCTGATGCCAGCCTTGTATTTGCGCTTCACTGAACAGGCCGGGCTGACGAGCATAGCCCAGGCCATTGGCGGAAGGGGAGGCCCCTTCCGCGATGATGAGTCCTGCGCTTGCACGTTGTCGGTAATATTCCACCATCAGTTCATTTGGCACATTGTTGCTTGCGCGACAGCGTGTCATCGGTGCCATGACAATGCGGTTCTTTAATTGTAGCTTGCCCAGTGTGGCGGGGGTAAACAGCGCTGTGGTCATTTAATGCTCCTGAAAATAGTGAACCCCCGTCCATTTGGAGCGGGGGGTAGCGAGTCGGGATGAAAAATTATTGCTTGATTGATTCAACCGGGATCGTCAAGGTAACTTCGTCGCTAACATAAGGTGCATGTTTGCCCATGTTGAAATCGGAACGCTTAACCTTGGCTGTTGCTGTGGCACCGCAAGCATCCTTCTTGACCATCGGGTGAGGCATGCACAGAGTGGAATTCACGGTCAGCGTAACAGGTTTGCTTATACCCTTGATGGTCAGGTTTCCTTCCACGGCAACCAGTTTGTCACCGTCAAACTTCAGCTTGTCAGATTTGTAAGTGATGGTCGGATATTTTTCGGTGTTAAAGAAATCTTCACCTTGAATGTGTCCGTTGAATACGCTTGATCCGGTATTGACTGATTTTGCGTCAATCGTGACATCGACTGAACCTGTTTTAGCGACACGATCAATGGTGATGGTGCCTTTTGCAGAATCAAACCGGCTTTGTTGAACGGAATAGCCAAAATGGTTGTATTCGAAACGCGGCATGGAATGGCTGCTGTCGAGCACATAAGTTTCCGGTGCAGCAAAGGCTACGGTAGTGAACGAAGCTGCGATAGTTAATGCGATCAGTCTTTTCATAATAATTCCTTAGTGGGTTGATGAAGGTATAACGGGTGCTGCGAAAACGATAAGGTGAAACACAATCTGTACATCATCTGCCACCGTGGACAGATCGGCCCACTCGCCTGTGCCAATGCCATAAGCCAGACGTTTAATATTGAAACTGCCATCAATGATTGCACGTTTGCCATCCGTTTTGATGGTGACTGGCGTTACGATATCCAGCGTTTTTCCCTTGATGGAGAGTTTACCGCTCACTTGATAATTATTACCGCCGGCAGCCTTGACGCCACTGGAAACAAAGCTTGCCAGCGGATAAGTTTTGGCATCAAACCATAGCTTGCCTGCAACTTCCTCGTTGGCATCTGTCGAGCCGGTATCTATGCTGGCAAGATTGACATCAATGTGCGCGCGGGCATTACCAGGTTTTGCCGGATCAAAGGCAATTTGCGCTGAAAACTGCTTGAACTTGCCCTGCATCGGCACACCCATTTGTTTGTAGGCAAAGTTAAGAGCACTTTGATTCATTTGAAACGTTCCGTATTCCACGGCCTGTACCGAGGAAGCAAACAGCAGTAGAGCTGGTAAAGCGATTTTGATCATATTCATGGCAGCTTACCTTTTGATGATTTGCCTGGCAATATTCTGGATAGCAGTTGATCGCGGTCAATAAATTGATGCTTGAGAGCGGCAGCAATATGCAGTCCGATCAGCAACAGCAGCAAAGAACTCAGGCTTCCGTGGACTTTGCCCAGTAAATGCCCCAGTGCCTCATTTTTTTCAACCATATCCGGCAAGGGAATCAGGCCAAACCAGATCGTCTGTATCCCCTTGGCCGAACTCATCAGCCAGCCTGAGAGCGGCATGGCAATGAATAAAAGATATAACAGGCCATGCACTGAACTGCTCGCGACTTGCTGCCAGCACGGCAATACCAGCTCAGGCGGTTTATGCGTGAGTCGCCAGACAATACGCAGCACCGCCAGCAGCAGCAGACTTACACCTGCCCATTTATGGTAACTGTAGAGCTGAAGTTTCAGCGGCGAGAGCTTTAGATCGTGCATGTAATGGCCTAGCGTCAGCATGGCAAGTATCAGCAGCGCCATCAACCAGTGCAGCACAATGGCAGTAGTGGTGTAACGTTTCATATAAACCGTCCGTTCCTGTAGTCATCCAGCGCCTGGTGAATTTCTTCCTGGGTGTTCATCACGAACGGGCCATATTGGGCTATCGGTTCATTCAAGGGGCGACCTGCAATCAGGATCAGTCGTGAATCTTCCTTGCAATGAAGTGATACCGCATCGCCATCATTTTTCAGTATGCCCATACGACGTGAATCAACCAGTGTATCACCGACGCTCACAGCGCCGCGATATACATAAATGAAGGCGTTGTGGGTTGCCGGTATTACAGCATCGAAGCGGGTGCCGGCAGGCAGATGAATATCCAGATACAGGGGGTCGGTATCCGGACGGGTAATTGCGCCGGCTACTTCATTACTCGATCCGGCAATCACGCGTACCGTCACACCCGCGGGTGTGACATATTCAGGAATGTCACGGCTTGGAATATCCTGATACCAGGGATCTATCATCTTGCGGCTTGCCGGCAGGTTCAGCCAAAGCTGAAAGCCTTCCATGCTGCCATGCTCCTGCTCCGGCATTTCAGAATGGATCAGGCCGCGACCGGCGGTCATCCATTGCACGCTGCCGTTTTCCAGCAGTCCTTCGTGCCCTGCGTTGTCGCGGTGGCGCATTTTCCCCGCCAGCATATAGGTCACAGTTTCAAAACCGCGATGCGGATGATCCGGAAAACCGGCGATGTATTCGTCAGGAACGTCGCTGCCGAACGCGTCCAGCATCAGAAATGGATCAAGCCGCTGTTGTAGTTGTCCTGTGAGCACGCGGGTCAGCTTAACCCCGGCACCATCAGAGGTCAAAACACCTGCTATCAATTGCTCGATACTGCGGAACGGTTTGGTATTCATTATTGACTCACTGTAGATAGTGCTTGCATATTAAAGCAACGATAAGTATAGATAAAGAGGCTAATTCGGGATAGACTATCCCATATATGGAACAGTCAATTTTATCGGCGGATGATTGCCTGCTGTTTGTTGCCATCGCCGAACAGCAAAGCATGGTGCGTGCATCCGAGCAGCTTGCCATGCCTAAAGCCACGGTATCGCGCAGGCTGAATAATCTGGAAGCGGCCATCGGTCAGCGGCTGCTGATTCGTACTACCCGGCGCTTGACGCTCACCGATTTTGGCCTTGAATTTCTTGATCATTGCCGGCGGGTGAGTGAGGAAGTCGCAACTGCGCAGGATTTTGTGCGCAGTCAGGAATCCCGCCCGCACGGACGACTCCGAGTTTCCATGCCGGGGGATTATGCAAAGCAGCATTTTTCGCGCGCCATTGCGACTTTTATTGATGGCTTTCCCGAGGTGCAGCTTGATCTGGATTTATCCTCACGGCGTGTTGATCTGATTGCGGAACGCTACGATCTGGCGATCCGCATGGGGGATTTGAGCGATGACGCTACGCTGGTCGCCCGCAAAATAGACGAGCAGCATTTTGCGCTGTATGCCAGCCCGATTTATCTAGTGATGCATCCCGCACCGCTTCATCCGGATGAACTTGCGCAGCATGCATCGGTACGGCTGCTCTCTGACCGGGGCAGCGCAGTACCCTGGATACTGCTCAACGGCAAAGAAGTGTGGGAAGGGGTGCCGCCAGGCAGAATCACGCTCAATTCTGTCGATATGATTCAACAGTTATTGCTTGATGGCGCTGGTATCGCGGCTTTGCCATGCAATTTTGTGGTGAGTGATGTACGGCTGGGGAGGCTGGTGCGGGTGTTGCCGGACTGGGCCTTGCCTGCTGTCGCCGCCTGGGCGGTGATGCCGATGCGCCGCTATCTGCCGGCCAAGACGCGCGCCTTTCTGGCACACCTTGAGCGCTTCATGGAAAAAGGCTGAAGGCGCATGATTTTTAGTTGAATATCTTAGCGGATACAGCAGAATTGCCACGCGATATGAGAAAAAAGCCATCAATTATATGGGCATGCCGTCATTTTTCCCGGTATGGCTACGCTGAAACGTCAACCGAACCTAGCAATTACTTCTTGTATTTGCGGACCAGTCCGGTTAATACGCCGAATATTTCCAGTGTGCCTTGCGGACGAATAACAGGAAAAGCTGGATTGGCGGGGCGTAGAATGAATATGCCATTCTCTCTATCCAGCGTCTTGAGCGTGAACTCATCGTCTACAATGGCCACCACGATATCGCCGATATTCGCTGTCAGGCGTTTTTCCACCACGGCCACATCGCCATTGTGGATGCCGGCATCAATCATCGAATCGCCTTTAACCGTGATCAGGGTAGTTTTTGAGGGTGTGTCGATCAGCATTTCATCAATGATGAAAAAATCTCCTTGCGTGGCGGTAACGGCAGCAGGCATGCCGGCCTGAACAGATGATTCAGCCAGAGGGCGTGCGAAAAATTGCCGTGTCGGTATCCAGGCTCCATCCGGCGTGCGTTCGATAAACCTGGCATCCCCAAGGCGCGTCAGGATGGTTTTTATCCAGGATTTTGAGGCGATGCCAAACACGACACACAGGCGGGCGTATGAGGGGATGTTTTTCCAGTCAGCATAGTAATCCTGAAGCTTATTCAGATACTCGATGTCTTTGTAGTCGGTCATGATTATTTCTTTGAGAACGAACGTACTGTGAACTATAAAGAACGTTCGTTCTGCTGTCAATGAAATTTCGCAATGCGTCATGATGGGTAACTGCAAAGCTAATAAAGTCATTGCTATCAGTTAGAATGAGGGATGAACGAAAAAATTATTTTTGTCAGGACACCACGCGGTGAGGATGAGATTCACAGCGGAACTGCGCATTTATCCAAAGACATCAAGCGTGCCCTATTAATGGTTGATGGCGTGGCCTCCGTCGCCCGGATAATAAAACGTTCGTCCCCCAGTTTGCGCGGCATGCTGGAAGATATGCTCACTGACTTGCATAAAGGCGGATATATTGAGGACAAAGCTAAAATCGTAACGAAACGGGTAAGTTTCTCGGAGATTCAGCCTGATGAATCCGGTGAACTCGATTTCACCACAGTTCCGGCACTTACTACCCAGTGGAAGGCGCAGGCTTTGAAATCAGTACCTATAGAAGCCGCGCACATGAGTGCGAAACAAGCCCTTGAGTGCCTGAGTGAGGAAAGTGAACGGACAACTTCGACGGTGGCTGACTGGGGCGTTGCGAGTGTAGCAATACAACCCATCCGCGAAAAAATTGTTGAGTATGAACGAGAATCCGGAAAAATATCGCCTGACATGATTGCTTTAAATGTAAAAAATGCTGCAATGGAGGCCCGCGTGTTTTCAGAACTGGATACGTTGAATAAGAAAGAAGCTGCAAGTGATCAGGCTGGTGGCAATCCGGCGACGGAAAGGCGTAATGTCAGCGCAGCAGTGCAAGGGTGTGACAGTCGGGGAGCAAATAAGGGAGTGCCGCTGATAGAAAGACGAGTAATTACAGTTGCGGTGGTTTTTTTTGATATTGTGGGTTACACAAAACAATCCGACAGCATGCAGATTATCGTTAAACAAAAGTTTAACGAATTGCTGATGCGCAGCCTCGATAGGCTAGCTCCGGAAGAGTGGATCATTCTGGATACCGGCGATGGTGCAGCGATTGGTTTCTTGCACTATCCGACTGAGGCGATGTCAGTGGCGATGCGTTTTTGTGCTGAACTGCTTGCCGGTGGGCAGATGGATGGTTTAGGGGTACGTATCGGTGTAAATCTGGGACCGGTCAGTCTGGTCAGAGATATAAATGGACAGATCAATATGCTGGGCGATGGCATCAATAGTGCCCAGCGTGTGATGAGTTTTGCAGGAGAAAACCAAATCTATGTATCTCGTGCCTATGTTGATTTCGTTTCCAGTCTGGGCTATGAGTATGGAAAACTATTTCGCTATCATGGTGAACTACAGGACAAGCACGGACGTGAACATCAGGTTTACGAGTTGTCGGTTGTTGACATGCCGCCGGATGATTCCGCGTCGATACTGCCCGGTAACGCGGATGCCTTCAATTTTGATGCTTTTAACCTGGAGCTGTCTCGCCTGCCAGAACCGGTGAAACTACCCGAGCCGCTAGTCACTCCCCGGAGTAAGGATGATGCGGGCGCAAAGTGGTTAGCGATTGTGGAATCTTACGTGCCTGAGAGTTTGCCAGAGATTCCGCCAGAGACGCTATCAGCGACCCCGCTTGAGACTTCGCCTGAGACTGAGCCGGAGATTCCGCCAGTGACCATCGTGCTTGCAAAAGTGCCTGCAGAGTCCAGTCGTTTGCCTGAGACTTCGCCCGAACCCGCTGTACGGACTGAAGTGACCGTTGAGGTTGTGCCCAGAGCTGTAATGCCGGTTGAAAAAAAGTCACTAGCTGCGTCTGTCGTTCCCGCTGATAACAAAAAAATTAATGCAAGGGCTATCGTCAAGGTAACGCATTACACGCAGCCTTGGGGTAAATGGGCGACAGGCGTACTCATCTTGCTGATGCTTATGCTGTTCCTCGTGCCTTTTGTCTGGCCGCTGCAAAATTATGTTGCCGGAATCGAGCAGCACTTGAGTGAGAAACTGCACCAGCCAGTGCATATCGGCCATCTAGCCGGGCGGATATTACCTGTACCCGAACTGACTTTGAGTGATCTCTCCATCGGTCAGGCCGGGCAAATTCAGATACCTCGGGTACAAATGAATTTCGCTATTACTGCGCTGTTCAGGCAGATTAAATTGATTGACAGTGTTGAATTGGATGAGATACAGATACAGGGCGCAGGGTTGCCGGAGGTATCTGCATGGTTGCAACAATTAGCGGGTGATCCCTCGTATCCGATCCGGCGGATCGTGGTCGCGCACGCACAGCTGGATGAGGACGGTGTGCTGTTTTCGGCAGTGGAGGGCGCTTTGGATTTTGACTCATCCGGAAAATTTATAAATGCGAATTTTGATGCCAATGAGCATAAGCTGGTACTGCAGATACACGCCATGCCGGCAGATAAGCTACAGCTGACTATTGCATTACATGACAGTGTCTTGCCCGCATTGCCAGACTTGATATTTGACAGCTTTCATGCTCAGGGTGAATTGAACCGGTCTGAGCTGCGTCTCAACAGTCTGGAGGGGGTCGTCAGGGGTAACATACTGACGGGTAATGCGCGCATCAACTGGCGCAGGGGTTGGCATGTGCAGGGGGAACTGGCGGCGAAGGCGATGCCGCTGCAGCATGTTAATAAGTTGCTCGCCGGTGATGCGGAAGTCTCAGCAAGTTTTCAGATGCAGGCTGCAAGCCTTGCGAAACTTGCCGACACAGCGACTGTTCGCGGTATGTTCAGCGCCCAAAAAGGACTGATTAACGGTATGGATATTGTTGAAACCGCGCGTTTATACAGTCAGAAAAACTTGCCGGGCGGTAGAACTCATTTTGATGAAATGAGCGGTCACTTTTCTTATGCTAATGGTAATTACTTCTTTGATCAACTCAAACTCAATGGCAACATGATGAAAGCAGCCGGAAGATTGTCGATTACAGGGTCGACATTGTCGGGGGTTATTTCGACTGATCTGGCGATGCGTGCCGGGTCAGTCGTATTGCAAATCAGCGGCACAACAGCAAGCCCCTCTTTACAGCTTGCCCCCTGAGGATATTGTTTTTATATTTTTTGGTCTGATACTTACCGTATATATATCCACTCAGTCCATGACTACGGCAGACCAGCGACTTCAAATTGCCGGCTTGCCGCCGCACATGTTTGCGCCGTCCATTCCCGGTTGCCAGGTCTGTTGCTTCCGTTAGAAATCGTTCATTTTTTCAACTTGACCCGTCATCTCGAATAACGGACTTGTAGTGAGTGTAAGGTTGTTTGCAATCAACTTCGCTTGTATGATGCGCAATATGTCGGAGCTTATATGCAGAGTTTAGCAACGTCATGCATCTACTCTTGACCAGGCATCATCGTCAACTTTCTTTCTACTTTCATTCTTTCTGGCCGGTAAATTGACAATTCAGACTAAAGCTGTAAATAGGGATGTGCTCCCGGGTGTGATCTTAGCGCTGCTTGCAGCCGTAGGATTTTCAGCTAAGGCGATCCTGGTCAAGCTGGCTTATCAAGGTGGTGTCGATGCAATTACGCTGCTGGCGCTGCGCATGGCATTTTCACTGCCGGCTTTTATCGGTATTGCGCTGTGGTCCGCACGCCAGTCTGGCCAAGCTCTCAATACGTATGACCGCCTGCTGGTACTGGCGTTGGGGCTGATCGGCTATTATCTGTCCAGTTTGCTGGATTTTTTAGGCTTGCAATATCTGTCCGCAGGACTGGAACGTCTGATTCTGTTTCTTTATCCGACCATGACGGTGCTGCTCTCTGCCTTGATCTACAAGAGTCGCATCAGCAAAAGAGCCATGCTGGCAATGGCCTTGAGTTATGCCGGAATCGCACTGGTTTTTTTGCATGACGCAGGTATCAGGCAGGGCGGCAGTGTCGCACTAGGTTCTTTACTGGTTTTTTTGAGCACCTTGTCCTATTCATCCTATCTGGTGGGGGTGGGGCATGCCGTGCAGCGTATTGGCACAATGCGTTTTACCGCCTATGCGATGCTGGTGGCCAGTGCGGCCAGTATCGCGCAGTTTTTTTTGATGCGCCCGCTGAGCGCGCTTGATTTGCCATTGCATGTCTATGAGTTGTCGATTGCGATGGCTATTTTTTCAACGGTGCTACCCGTATTTATGCTGTCCTACGCGATTCGACGTATCGGTTCAGCCAGCACGTCGCTAATAGGCTCGATAGGTCCTGTCAGCACAATTTATATGGCTTATTTGTTTCTGAATGAGACAATTTCGTTACTGCAAATGATCGGATCAGCATTAGTGCTGGCAGGCGTGCTGATCATCAGTCGGAATAAAAAATGAGTCGTTATAAAAAGCCGCCGGGTGTAGCGTAAACAGACAGACTTTTAACGACTCGAAGGCGAGCGCTTGCGGATAACTGATGATTTTTCCGCAGTTTGAATATAGAAAAAGATGCGAGTTGTTTAACGCGGATAGAGTCCAAGGATACCAGGTTTTATTACTATGATGCTAAATCGTTTGTCGCTTGTCCTTGATGAATCCGTGATGGGCTTTCTTGCGCTTACGGGGTTGAGTCTTGGAGTAACGCCTTTGCTGTTCGAATTGCCCGATGGGCTTGAATTGAGTTTTGATTTTGCCAAATGGTTGATCATTGGATTATTTGCGCTCGAATATACCGTCAATTTCATGCTATCAACGGACAGACGCAAGTTTATTTTCGCCCCCTGGCGTATGCTTGATGCTGTCATCATCATCGTACCGTTGTTATCATTGTTCCCTGCCGTATCGAACATAGCGAGATTGACTCCTGCGCTGCGAATACTCCGGCTGTTTAGTCTGTTGTTGTTCGGCCCGCGCGTCGGACATGCTCTGCAGCGCACCGCCACGCCTCTGACACGCAAGGTGCCTGTTGGTCATCCGCAGGTGACAATATTGCGGCCCGGTGATTTAAGCCCGCAAAGTTCTGGATGGGATGCGCTATTGCAGTGGATTGCCGCACCGACAGAAGCCTGGATGCATGCCTCGAATCTCTCACCTGACCGGCTCATGGAAATTGCTTCCGCAGCAGGTGTTCCCCACGTGTTAATCGAAGCTGCTTTGCAAGAGTCGAGTTACCCGCGCATTGAATCCGACAAGCACTGGACCGCACTGACAATTTCGCTGCTCTCAGAGGGTGAGACGATACGCCGTGATCCCGTTTTGCTGCTGGTGCTGGAGAATGGTGTGCTTTCTCTCGCAATACACCCGCTTGATATTCAGCAACCACCTGCGGAATCATCAATGCTACCCTGGGGGCCTCGCTGCGCGCTGCATATTATTCGTCTGGTGCTGGCGCTTGACGAGAAATTCACCGGCAGGCTCGAACGCCGGGTACGTCAGTTCGAAGAACTGCCGGCGATTGAAAGTCCGGAAAGTTTTTTCAGGCAAACACTGGGTTTAAAGCGCATCTTGTCGACGATAAAAAGCGATTTATGGCGCTTGCACGGTCTGTTGGAAATGCTTGCCGATGGACGACGTCTGCTGCCCGGATTTACGCCTGAGCAGCGCGATTTTGTCGGGCCATTGATTGAAGAAGCCGATTATCTGTATGAAACAGTTGACAATGTTCGCGAATCATTACTCTCACTGATAGAGCTGCATATTAACATTGCCGCGCACGACACAACCCGTTTCATGCGTTTGCTGGCGATTGTGACCACGTTGGCTTTAATTCCGGCGGTGGTCGGCGGGCTGTTTGGTATGAATCTCGTCGATGCCCCGTGGCCGGTCACACTTGGACAGGTCGCTTTTGGAACCTTAGTCCTGACGCTGGCAGTGCTTTATACCTTCATGGCGAAAGGGTGGTTGCGTTAAGAAGATGCGGGGTTGATAGCCGCAAGACATCAACCCCGGCAAAGCCGAGTAGTATTACATGAACAACGCCTCTCCGATATAGCCACCCGGTTTGGTGCCCGGCGGACAGGCGAATAGTCCGCCGCCGGTATGCGTGGTGAATTGATTGAGCATGTCTATCTGAGCCATTTTTGCAAACAACTTGATAAACCCGGTGCGCGGATCTTGCTGGTAACACTGAAACAGCAGTCCGGCATCGAAAGTCATCAGTTGGCGCCACGGCGGCCAGCGTTCGGCGATTCTGGTAATGCCGTTGTCAAATGAAAACGCCCGGCGCAAGATTTGCGCGCCGTCATTGTTTTCCGGCGCCGACATCGCTGCATGGGAGTTTTCAGTGGTCACCGGATTACCGGCTGTGTCTGTTGCATCAAGATTCAGTTTGTCGAATTCATGCTGCTTGCCGATAGGCGCCCCCGATGCTTTTTGACGACCTACAGTTTCTTCCTGAAATGACGTTTTCATGGCATCCCAGTGTTCAAGTGAAATGCGGATAGGGCGGATCACCATATAGCTGCCATTTTGCATCCAGGCCGGGCCTTCCTTGCCCACCCAGACGAATTTATTCATCTCTGTTTGGTTTTGAGTTGGCACATTGATGGTGCCATCCTTGAAGCCCATTTGATTGCGTCCGGTCTCACCTGGTTTGAACCCGCCGGAAAACCCCATCTGTGCCCAGCGCATCGAGGCCGTACCGATGGCTAACTTGACCAGTATGCGCACCGCATATTCCACAACTTGCGGATCGTCCGCACAGGCCTGAATTGACAGATCACCGCCTGTGCGCTCAGACACCAGCTGGTCTCCGGCAAAGCGCGGCATATCAACCAGTGCTTCAGGACGCTGTTTCGCCAGAGCATAGCGGTCTTTACCCTCTTTCTCGAAGAGCGTGGCACCGAAACCAAAGGTAATAGTCAGACGTGAGGCCGGTATGCCCACTGTAGCCCCTGATTCACCTGAGGGCTGGTTGTGATCCGCTTTTGCATCAAACTGAGCAGGTCCTGCGCACATTGTCGCTGCGGCATCAGTCCAGGCCTGCAGCAGTTTGGTCAAATCCTCACGTTTGGCTGTGTCATCCATATCAAAGGCGATAAAGTAAGTGCTGCTCTGCATGGGGGTGGCAATGCCGCCCTGATGCTTGCCCCGGAAGGGTTCAATGCCCGGTTGTACAGGTGTTGCGTTTGCCGTGCTGCTGGTCGCCAGTTGTGCGAACGGAGTGACAGCGATGGCCAGTGCGGTACGGGTTAAAAAATTGCGTCTGCTGTGGTCAGGTGTCATGGTGTGGCGATCCTCAAAGAGTTGATGTCATCTTCTACGTAATAAAAACTTTTACCATCCGGCGCCAGGGCAATGCCAAACAGATTGCCGTTGCCAGGTGGCGATTGCGCCTGATTGGCGTTCAGCCAGTGTGCATAAATCTGTTTTTTCGCGACAGGATCAATTTCAACCGCCTGACCGTTCTTGCCGTTACAGACAATCAAATGTCCTTGTGCTGTCATTATCATGCCCAACGGCCAGGAAAGCAGACCGTCTTTGGTCACCAGCTCGCCTTTTCCGCCACTCCCGCTGCGGGTGCTGGCATTGCTAATAGCGGTGATTTCATTGTCCAGCCCGTCGGTAACATATAAAGTGTCATCCGTGCCGAGTGCAAGGCCGGTCGGACCCAGCAGAAAGTTGGCAAGATCTGCGCGTTGCGAGTAGCCGTCGCCGATCACCGTCTGACTTTGCAATACCGGCGGTTTGCCTTCAGGGATAGTTAAATTGAAACGCAATACCGTGGCTTGATGTGCTATGACCGGATAGTGAGTTGCCGGATCCAGCACATCCGGACTCTGTACGCCAAATCCCGCCATACTAATGAACAGTGTCGCGCTGTCCCCATGATCGATTGTCGCCATACTGCCCCACGGACCATTGATGGCAGCGCCCGCCCAGGTGGCGACATGATGGCCGTTTGCATCGAACACCAGCAGACAGCCGTCCCCCTTGGTGCGGGTTGTGCCATCGGTGCTGGGCGTGCTGCCAACAATCACCCAGCCGCTTTTGAGCATGGTCATGGCGGTGGAAAGTCCGACGCCGCCAGGACATTCAGCCAGTTTTTGCGGCACCTGCGCGAATAGCTTGGTCTCTTTAGTCGAGGGACGATAGCGCATGATGGTGGTGCCTGTGCCCTGCAGATTTGAGATGTTGTTGAAGTTATCGACCAGCACATCACCTTGTTCGATTACACCTGCGGATACCGGCGCGACGATCACCGCGTAAGGATTTACATCGCCGTTGTCCGCCATGGTTGAGGTCAGAAATTTGTGCTTATGTATCGTCTCCAGCAGGCCTTTTTGTTCGGCAAAGGCAGGAATGCAGAGTGTAAGTACCAGTGCAAATAGCGCGCCTTGCCTAAAGCATCTGGCGGCTTGTGTCGTTGTATGTATCATATTCATGTCCTGTTAAAGTTAGAAGGAAATATTGGTGCGCACACCGATGACCAGCTCGTTTTTAAGTTGCCTACCGGCCTCATTCGCAACCCCCGCCCCCGGATTGATTACATATTGGAGATCCGGCTGTATCTGTATCCAGGGCTTTAACTGGTACTGGTAGGTTAATTCGATGAACTTTTCAGCGCTCTGTATCGGGTTATTCGTGCCGTTATAAAGGTTATTGTCGATTTCCTGTTGCGCTAGCTGGGAGCTGACCTGGGCAAAGCCCGCACCGATGCCAAAGGTATCTGCCGGACGATTGAGAAACGGGCTATGAAAAACCACTCCAGTATTCAGGCTGAACACGATCAGATTGCGATCTTTCAAGGGCGTGCCCATCACCCGCGCGAAAATACCTGCGGTGCGGTCAGGGTAGTGTTCATCGCGCCAAACCAGTTTGTCGGCGACCGCATACAAGGCGTAATTGCTGCTGTGTTGCCGTGCCATGCCGTTGCTTGCGGGATTCACCAGGGACAAGCCGTTCTGATCAAGACGCATGTCTGCAAAATCCTCGGTGTTATACCAGCCGCCCAACCGGTAAGTCCAGCCCAGCGGTTGCGTTTGTCCCGGTTCAACCATGCTGCCTAGCGCAGGATAAGAAAACTGCATTTCTGCGATGTAAAGTTTACCGGCGCTCCACGGAAAGCCGGTGCCGTGCTTGTTTTCATCGTTTTTAAGCGGTGTGCCGTTAAATACTCCGGCCAGCACGGTGACGCCGTCAACCGGGCGGACGCTGATTCGTGCGCCGGGTGCGGACAGAGGATAAGCCGGGCCGCCGCCGGGTAAATCAGCCGATGGCAGCATAGGCCAGCCGAACATGGTATTGACGAAATACAGTGCATCCGCGCTGACCATAAATTCCTGATCCAGACTTTGCTGACCTACTTTAACGTCCAGTCGGTCTTCGTCAAGAAATTTCTGGTCATACCAGAGTTCCCATAAGCGGGTTGCATCATCGGCTTCAATGCCGCTGGCCGTTTGCAGCGTTTGCAGATTATCCGCGCTCAGATTGTTGCCATGGATGTTGAGCAGGCTGACATTGAACAGGCCGCCATAGTGACTGAAGGCGCGCTGAGTATCGAGTTGCCCGAGAATTTGCGTCAAGCCGTCATATTTGTAACCTTTTTTCGTGCCGCCCGAGGTGTTGCCCAGTGTTTCGCTGGTTTCCATTATTTCCAGGGAAATACCCTGGCGGCTCAAATCGCTGCGCAATCCCCACATGTCGCCCAGCAAGGCGCTACTGCGGTTGATGCCATCGAGAAAACCAAAAACACCCGCAGAGCTGGCCGGCTGGTTGTCATCCGTTACCGGGATATTCATCATTGGCGGCGGTGCGGCTTGAACCGGTACTGCACATGCCAGACATGCGGCTATGAGCGTCTTGCATAAAAAGGGGCGAATCGCTTGCATAAGAGTTTTTTTTCTGTAAGAGTGAGCACAAGTGAATGAGATTGTAAATGATAATCATTCTTATTAAAAGATAAATTATTCAAAAAACGGCAGTTATTTGGAGAGATTCTGTATTTAACGCTGGCCAGCTTATGCTATAGGTTATTATTGGTGGAAATCATTATCAGGAATATGCTTTATGAGTCGCAGTCGCGGATTGAACGTTTATGTCCATGGAAATTCATGCGACTGATATTAGCTCCGATGGAGGGCATAGCCGATCACAGCCTGCGTGACATATTGACGCGCATAGGGGGTATCGACTTATGCGTAGCCGAATTCGTGCGGGTGACCAACCATTTGCTAACCGGAAAAATGCTGCTAAGAACCGTGCCTGAACTGGCGAATGGCGGTTGCACCAGTGCCGGGGTACCGGTGCGTGTGCAACTGCTGGGCAGTGATCCGGTCTGCCTCGCGGAAAATGCCGCTCTGGTCGCGAGTCTTGGTGCACCAGGCATCGACATCAATTTTGGCTGCCCTGCCCCGATGGTAAATCGTCATGGCGGCGGTGCTGTGCTACTTCAGTTTCCTGAGCAAATTTACGCTATTGTGAACGCCATTCGCCGTGCCGTGCCGCAACATATTCCGGTTACGGCCAAGATGCGGCTGGGGCTTTCAGATACTTCGCAGGCGCTGGATTGCGCACGCGCCATCGAGGCGGGCGGTGCCGATGAGATTACTGTCCATGCGCGCACCCGCGCCGACAGTTACCGTCCTCCCGCGCGTTGGGAATGGCTGGCTTATATCAGGGAAGCTGTGAAATTGCCGGTAGTGGCTAATGGCGAAGTATGGACCCCGGCAGACAGCGAAGCAATACGCCGAATCAGCGGCTGCACCGACATTATGATAGGGCGCGGTGCCATCATCCGACCGGATCTGATGCGTTGCATCAAGAGTGGAGATGCCGCCATGAACTGGCCTGAATTACTACCCTGGATAATTGATTACTACCAGCAGTTATGCGGCAAAATGGAGCCCAGACATGCGCCCGGGCGGCTCAAGCAATGGCTGGGAATGATGCGCGCCACTTATCCGGAAGCGGAAACGCTATACCGGAGATTACGTACAGAGCGCGATCCGTTCGCCGTTGGCAGGATGCTTGTATCCTGATGTGACTGCCACCATTTTTGAGGTGGAGGCAAGTTTTCAGTACGTGCCAAAACTTATTTTTGGAAAGATATAGCGAAGCTTGTGTCCGATACATGCTCCAGTACACAGGCCGCATCAGTAAAAATGTGAAGCGAAAAAATACCAGTGAAATAGTGGTTGTGAGCATCAAAATCAGTGCCGCTGCGAAAAGTAACTTAATAATCATCCACCAGAGATTCTGTCCTGCCAGATAGCTGAAACTCATGGCAAGCAGACCTCATAGCAGCCAGAAACTCAGCGGTGGCAGTTGCTTATTCCGGATAAGGTAAGCGCAAATGTGATAGTTTGCAATAGTAGTGCAATGGGGGAATGTGGCCGTTTTACAAGCAGGGTGCAAGCATTTGTTTAGCGGGCTAATCCGGCCTCAACTTCGCAGCGTTTGGCTTTTCCTGCCAGTCGTTCAGCAAGCAACAGTGCAAAATCCATAGCTGTACCGGGGCCGCGTGAAGTGATGAGGCGGCCATCTTCGACGATCGCTGTTGTTTGCAGATAAATATTGGGAAAACTGTCCAGACTGCCGGGGTAGCAGGTCGCCAGTTTTCCCTCAAGCAATCCTGCCGCAGCCAAAATAGACGGGGCTGCACAAATCGCAGCGATGTATCGACCTTGTTCATTCATCTGCCGCAGTAGTTGCAAAACGCGTTGATCCGCCAGCAAATGATTTGTGCCAGGCTGCCCGCCGGGCAATACGATCATGTCAAAAGGTTCATTTAGCACCTCGCTCAATGCGATATCCGGGGTGATGAGCACCTCTTTAGCACCACGCAATGCGCCGGGATTCAATCCGGCAAAGGTGACCTTGACACCGGCGCGGCGCAGGATATTGACGATGGTAACTGCTTCGAGCTCTTCACTGCCCTGTGCGAATAATACCAGTGCGGATTTCACGCTTTTCTCCCCAAGTTGTAAGCCTCAATGAGTGCGCGCCTAAGTGCAGGATGCAAGTTTAAATCGGTAATGCCTAATTCCTCTTTTACAACGGGCTGCAACAGTATCAGCGCCTTTGCTTCGGGCCAGTTTGTCGCCAGTGACGGCAAATCAAATTTACCCTCTGTCAGGTAGTTGACGGCTAAACCATGCGGATCTCTGAACTCAAGTTCCGCTTCCAGCATGACTTCATACAGGTAGGAATAGCTGTCAACCTGGTACTTTTTAGCCAGAATTTCATGAATTGATGGCATTTCATCGTGTTGCCGCAACAACTGATCAAGGTCGACTACGGTTGCATAGTGATAATTTTCACCCTTGAAGGAAAATTCAACACTAACGCCAATGCAATTTTCAGGCATACCCATTATTGTGACAGTCGCGTAAACGTTCGCCTAGCTTCTCTACCGCAAGCGGATTGAAGAGTGGGAACGTACAAGCTAATTTTTAGCAGCTACGTTAATCACGGAAATTCTGATATTGCAAGGGAAAGTCGGTGATGGTTTTCTTGATGAAGGCGATGGCTTCCTGTAAATCGTCGCGATTCTTACCGGTAATGCGCACTGTGTCACCCTGAATACTGGCCTGTACTTTCAGCTTGCTTTCCTTGATGTGCTTGACTATTTTTTTCGCCAGTTCAATTTCAACACCTACTTTGACTTCACATTCGCGTTTTATTTTGTTGCCGCTGACTTTTTCAACTTTATCGCTGATTTCCATGCACTTGATATCCACGCCGCGTTTGAGTAATTTGGCATTGAGAATATCCTGCGCCTGTTCAAGTTGAAACTCATTGTCAGCCCATACCATGAGCTTGAGTTCGGTTTGTTCTACGCGCACATTTGAACCTTTGAAGTCGAAACGTGTGGAGACTTCCTTGTTGGTTTGTTCAACTGCATTTTTAACTTCTTCTTTTTCTACTTCTGAAACGATATCGAATGATGGCATGCTGTACTCCCGCTAAACAAATGAAACTAGGCAAATGAAAAACAAAAGATTTTGAATTTATCCGAAGCTGCAAACGTAATTGACGACTTCATCGGCTTCGATGACAAACTTGCCATTAGCAGGAACCGAAAACTGGCTGCCCGCTGCATAGCTGGTAAATTCAGCTTCATCACCCAGCTTTACACGGCAGTTGCCGGAAGTGATTTCCATGACTTCAGGCGCCCCCACGTTAAAGGTGAGAATGCTGGGCAAAATCACGCCTACCGTCTTGCGCGTACCATCGGCAAACAACACTGAATGCGATACACATTTTCCATCGAAAAATACATTGCCCTGTTTTACTACGCTGACGTTATCGAATTGCGACATTTGATCATTCCTTTTAAGTGGGTTCTTTGGCTTTTACGCCTTTTTGATAATTGATATAAACATACACCGGGAGGGATAGATCACTCAGATGATGTTCAATAAGCGGCTTGACATCAGTCCATGCGAGGCCTGTGATGCCGCAAGCCAGGCGGGGCAGGCTGACACTGGCCGGCTTTTCTTTTTGCAGATAGGCGTGCAAGGCATGTAGTGCATGATTGACATGGGAGAGACTGGACGGGCCCGGATGGCTGCCGTGGGTGTATGCGCCATCCTGCGTGAACAGGCTGATGATCTGCCGTCCGTCAGGACTGCTCCAGTTCCACAGACTGCCGGATTTCGGGTGTCTGGTCTGGCAGTAGTGACGAAAATCCTTGTACATTAACGGCATGCGTTCACGCAGTTGCAGTGCCAGGCCGTGTTGAAAGTCATCGTTGGGTGCTACGCCCTGAACGATGGCTTTCGCACTGCTTAGCAATATGTCTCCGCTCAGTTCATGGATCATGATAACCTCCGTTCGCAACTGTAGGTCGGGTTTTAACCCGACTACGCCTGGTATTATTTCTGATGCAGTTTGGCCGCAATGCGCAGACGCAGTGCATTGAGCTTGATGAAACCGGCTGCATCTTTTTGATCGTAAGCGCCCTGATCGTCTTCAAAGGTGGCGATGGTTGAATCGAACAGTGAGTCGGTTTTGGAATCACGTCCCACCACAATCACGTTGCCCTTGTATAGCTTCACACGCACCCAGCCATTGACGGTTTTTTGTGTACTGTCTATCAAGGTTTGCAGCGCCAGACGTTCAGGCGACCACCAGTAACCGTTGTAGATCATGCTGGCATAGCGCGGCATCAAATCGTCTTTTAGATGCGCAACTTCGCGATCCAGCGTAATGGATTCGATGGCGCGATGCGCTTTTAACATAATAGTGCCGCCCGGCGTTTCATAACAACCGCGCGACTTCATGCCGACGTAACGGTTTTCCACCAGATCAAGACGACCGATACCGTGTTTGCCGCCCAGTTCATTCAATTTGGCGAGGATTTGTGCCGGACTCAGCGCAATACCGTTTAGTGCGACGATGTCGCCCCCGGCAAATTCAATCTCTAGGTATTCTGCCGCATCGGGTGCCGCTTCCGGTGACACTGTCCAGCGCCACATGCTGTCTTCAGCTTCAGCAGCAGGGTTTTCCAGATGGCGGCCTTCATAGGAAATATGCAGTAGATTGGCGTCCATCGAATAGGGCGATCCGCCTTGCTTGTGTTTCATTTCTACCGGAATATCATGCTGCTCGGCATAGGCCATCAGCTTTTCACGGGAGAGCAGATCCCATTCGCGCCAGGGTGCGATTACTTTGATGTTTGGGTTCAATGCATACGCGCCCAGTTCAAAACGTACTTGATCGTTACCTTTGCCGGTCGCTCCATGCGAGATGGCTTGTGAACCGGTCATAGTCGCGATTTCGATCAACCGCTTGGCAATCAGCGGTCTGGCAATCGACGTGCCGAGTAGATATTCACCTTCGTATACCGTATTGGCGCGAAACATCGGAAACACGAAGTCCTTCACAAATTCTTCGCGCAAATCATCAATATAAATATTTTCGGCTTTGATGCCCATTTTCAGTGCCTTGGCGCGTGCCGGTTCCAGTTCTTCACCTTGTCCGACATCGGCGGTGAAGGTAACTACCTCGCATTGATAGGTATCTTGCAGCCATTTGAGTATGACGGATGTATCTAAACCGCCTGAATAGGCGAGAACTACTTTTTTGATGTCGCTCATATTTATATTCCTGATAATTATTGATACTTGGTTGACCGAACAAGTATCCGGACAACAGCTATTCCATTAGGGATTTTTGTACACGCAAACGATGTTGGCTGCGGCATCCGCTGCTCGGTTGTGTTGCATTTGAGCCTGCGCCGAAATCGTTTGCATGGATTGTTTGTGTGTCATTGTACTTTGCCTAGAAGCAGATATTCCATTAGGGCTTTTTGTACGTGCAAACGATTTTCAGCCTCGTCCCAGACTACGCTTTGCGGGCCGTCCATAACGCCGGCAGATACTTCTTCACCGCGATGCGCAGGCAGACAGTGCATGAATAAGGCATCCGGTGCCGCAATTGACATCATCTCTTCATCCACTTGCCAGTCGGCGAAATCCTTCATGCGTTCATCATTTTCCGCTTCAAAACCCATACTGGTCCAGACATCGGTGGTGACCAGATCAGCCCCTCTTGCCGCTTCCATCGGATCGGTAAACTCTTCGTAGTGATCTTCGCCGAATAAACCTGCACGTTCAGGTTCAACTTCGTAACCCGGCGGCGTTGAGACATGTACATTAAAGTCCAGAATCTCAGCCGCCTGCAACCAGGTATTGCACATATTGTTAGAATCGCCTATCCACGCAACTGTTTTGCCTTGTATGCTGCCACGCTGCTCAATGAAAGTGTAGATATCAGCCAGAATCTGGCAGGGATGATATTCATTGGTCAGTCCGTTGATCACAGGTACGCGCGAATTAGAAGCAAAACGCTCAATAATATCCTGTTCAAAAGTACGGATCATGACAATATCGCTCATGCGTGAAATCACCTGGCCTGCGTCTTCTACCGGTTCACCTCTCCCCAGTTGCGAATCGCGGGTATTGAGATAAATCGCCGCGCCGCCGAGTTGCTGCATACCCGCTTCAAAAGACAGTCGGGTGCGGGTGCTGGCTTTTTCAAAGATCATCACCAGTGTGCGATCCATCAGCGGCCAGTATTGCTGATAGGTTTTGAATTTTTGTTTGATGATGCGTGTGCGTTCAAACAGATATTCCAGTTCCTCGCGGTTTAAATCATTGAATTGCAAGAAATGTTTTACTGCCATGATATTTTCCAATCAGGATTGCAAAAAATCTTTAATGAGGGGGCAGAGGATATTCAGCAATTGCTGCGCTTCCGCTTGCGACATCACTAGAGACGGTAGCAGGCGAATCACATTGTCTGCGGTGACATTGATCAACAGACCTTTTGTTAGTGCCAGTTTGACCAGTTCGCCGCAAGGTCTGTCTAGTTCGACACCTATCATCAAGCCCATGCCGCGTACTGCACGGAAACCCTGTACGCCCTGCAAGGCGGTGATAAAACCCTGCTTGATAAATAATCCGAGTTGAGTTGCGTGCGCCAGCAACTGATCCTGTTCAATGATATTCAAGGTGGTGAGGCCAGCGACGCAAGCTAACGGATTTCCGCCGAAGGTTGAGCCGTGATTACCGGGCTTGAATGTGCCTGTAGCCATCCCAGCAGCCAGACAGGCGCCGATCGGTACGCCAGAACCCAGACCCTTGGCCAGTGTCATGACATCCGGCAGAATGCCGGTATGCTGATGCGCAAACCACTGACCGGTACGGCCGATGCCAGTCTGCACTTCATCCACCATCAGCAGCCAGTGATGCTGAGTACAGATTTCACGAAGTTGTTGCAAATAGGATGCATCCGGCGTGCAAATGCCGCCTTCACCCTGTATGGGTTCGACCAGTACTGCAACCACGCTGAAATTATGTAGCGCGATCTGACGAATCGCTTCCAGATCATTGTAGGGGACGCGTACGAAACCGGTGACCAGTGGTTCGAAACCGGCTTGCACCTTGCGGTTGCCGGTGGCTGACAGGGTGGCCATGGTGCGTCCGTGAAAGGATTTTTCCATCACGATGATGGCAGGGGATTCAATTCCGCGGCCATGTCCATACAGTCTGGCCAGTTTGATTGCAGCTTCATTCGCTTCACAGCCGGAATTGCCGAAAAAAACTTCCTGCATATCGGACAACTCACATAGCTTGTCAGCCAGCAGTTCCTGTTCCTTTACCTGATATACGTTGGAACAATGAATCAGTGTGCCAATTTGCGCTGCAAGAGCCGCAGTAAAACGCGGGTGAGCATGCCCCAGTGTGTTTACGGCGATGCCGGACAATCCATCCAGATAACGATTTCCTTGGTTATCAATCAGCCAGACACCTTCGCCACGTACAAAACTGACTGACTGGCGAGCATAAGTATTCATCAAATGTGACATACAGTACCTTTAAAAGCTGACAGTGGCGCAAATCGCCATTAAGTTTAATGTTTGCAAAAGACGTATATTGAGCCAAACAGCACGTTCTAGGCAAGTGAAACTGCTAAAACCGCAGCTATAAAACAAACAAGCCGACATTTCTGTCGGCTTGTAAGGTACGTCTCAAACGTTCAGAGCAATTATGCCATGGCCTTGATAGCTGCTGAAAGACGGCTCTTATGACGTGATGCCTTGTTTTTGTGGATAATACGCTTATCAGCGATGCTATCCACAGTACTGACAGAAGACTGGTACACGGTCTGAGCGGCGGCTTTATCACCGGCTTCGATCGCTTTGATCACTTTTTTGATTGCAGTGCGCAATTCTGAGCGCAAGCTGCTGTTGTGAGCATTTTGTTTTACTGCTTGACGAGCACGTTTACGGGCTTGTGCGCTATTTGCCATGAGACTACTCCTTGAATTCAGCTTGCTGGAAAGGGGCGCATTCTAATGGTTGTGCAGGCTTTGTGCAAGCTATTTACCATATATTTGCTATGCTATGATACGTCTTTGGCAATTTTCAATACCAATATGATCGCAAACTTTCACCATGTAACCTTTTTGAGTACGGATTTGGCCCGCTCACGTGCGTTTTATCAAGGGATACTTGATTTAAAGCCGGATAATAAACGCCCCTTGATGAGTTTTGACGGTATCTGGTATGACGTCAAGCCTGGTCAGCAGATTCATCTGATGCGATTAACTGACGCTGAATTAAATTTACCGCCTCCTGCCTACGGCGGACGGGATCGTCATGTGGCGTTTGTGGTGTCAGATTTAGCCGCACTAATTGTGAAACTGGATGCAGCTGGAATTGCCCATACCTTAAGTCAATCCGGCCGGCGTGCGCTATTCTGCCGCGATCCGGATCAGAATGCGCTTGAATTCATTGAGGTTGTATAAAATGCATTTCGAACAGATAGTGATGGGACCTGTTGCGTGGTACAAGCAAGCCTGCGAGAAGGCCGGGTTCGTGTGTGATGCGGCTCAAACAGCAGCAATTGAAGAACTTGAAGTGCTCTGGCATCAGTTGGTTGAATTCAAGCATAAGCGTAACAAATTTTTGGGCCGTACTTTGCTAAGTCCCAGCGTGCCTAAAGGATTGTATCTCTGGGGTGGGGTCGGGCGCGGCAAGACATTTTTAATGGATGGATTCTTCCAATGTCTGCCTTATCGCCGTAAACGCCGCATCCACTTTCATTATTTTATGGCTGAGATTCACCACGAGATGAAAAAACTCTCCCATGAGCGTGATCCACTGATGGCGCTGGCGGACAATATTGCACAAGCAACCCGGGTGCTTTGCCTGGATGAATTACATGTGGATGATATTACCGATGCGATGATACTGGGCCGTTTGCTCGCGGCTTTGTTTGCTCGGGGTGTTGTGCTGCTTACCTCATCCAATTATGCGCCGGACGGTCTTTATCCGAATGGCTTGCAGCGAAAGAATTTTTTGCCTGCAATCGAGTTATTGAAACATGAACTAAAGATTTTACATTTTGACGGTAAGAAGGATTACCGTATGCTGCATATGGTGCGTGATCCGGTTTATATGCTGTCTGAAGAAGGGAGCGAGCCGATGGCCTCCTTGTTCGATTACCTGGCAGATAAAACTGATGCCGGATTTATAGCAGCAGGTTCTGCCAAAATTTCTGTTGTGCGCGCAGCAGAGGGAGTCGTCTGGTTTGATTTCAAGGCACTGTGCGGAGGAAATTATGATCAAACCGAATATATTGCGATTGCTCACCGCTACCATACAATATTTTTATCCGAAATACCTCGCATGACACCTGATAATGCGGCCTGCGCTCGCCGCTTTACCTGGTTGATTGATGTGCTGTACGACAACCATGTCAAACTGGTCGCGTCTTTTGACGTTGTTCATGCAAATCTGTACGCAGCGGACAGCAGTGAATCCCAGCGCATTACCAGTCGTCTGACCGAAATGCAGACGCATCGTTACCTGGCCGAACCTCATAAACGGGCTAAATCACATCAAGGTGAGTCCCCAAGCGCAAAAAAATCAGGTGCCATATGAGACGACATTGGAAATGCTGATTTATTCATCCTTGCTGTAAATTTCAATTTAGTCCAAGGTTACAGCAGGCTATTTATTGTAGGTGGGCGGCTAGCGCCCACCTTTTTCTTCAGTCGGTACATGTTTTTATTTCTCTGCCGAACTCGAATGGATCACTACCGAGATTTTGTTGACGTTTTGCCAATCGGGTCGGATTAGGCATTTTTAATGGCATGAGCAGCATAAATTGAAGTGACGAAGAATCGGCGCAAATATTTCCCCCGTTAAAGACATGGCCAGAAATTTATCTCGGCCAAATGGCGGATTGCCGACGCTTTGTGAATATTACGTTCGGGCACGCCGTGGCGAGTCTTGCTTTCGATGTTCCTCAAGTGAAATAGCCTAAATATTTTTCACGCTGGTGCGTCAAGGGTATCTGGGATAAGCTCCTCAGCCACTTCTCCGAAGCAGCTGAGTGACGTATCGCTTGAGTTTGAAATGCCGCCCCTGTCATCTGCATCGTCCGAAACGTCTACCGGGATGGTGCCAATCGTCATGATCGTGGCTCTTCCCGGCTAATTTCGTGTTTTGAAAAGGCTTCGTATATACTCATCTGGTGCGTGGGCGGTTTCAAGCACCAAGTGCAAAAAGTGCTGCGTGATGTAGCTTAAAGTCAAAAGCGTCTGGCATGAACAGTTCAACCGGACATTTGAAACCGAGTGACTTACGTGGACGGGTATTTAATTTCCACGCAATCGCGTC
>CAIWRI010000112.1 GCA_903915035.1 uncultured Nitrosomonadales bacterium
AAAAAATGGTGGTCGCCATCGTATTTTACAGGCGCTTGCGGCGGCGCACCGATTGCCATTATTCGTGAATACATCGAACAACAGCAAACGCTTGAGTAAGCTAACAACATGGACACCTGCGGTGTCCGCGCTATTCATCCTCCCCCTTCATTCAGAAACACGAGCCGGAAGGCGACATGTTTCGTGGGAATGCCCTTGCGGCATGAACGGGGAGGATTTCCGCGCATTCCGTTAAATCAGCTTACCGTTTGTGCGGTAATTCGCGCATAGCCTTGCGAATGAATACGAGTTGTTTCTCGAAATTACCGCAGCCGCGGCATATCATCAGATGCATACGTATTGCAATCCTTTCCCGAAAAGTGATCGGACGGTCATATGATTGCGACAGCAATTCAGTATAGTTACCTTGCATTTCCAAACCAATTCAATTCAAGACATTCACGCAAAGCCAGCCGCGCGCGATGTAGCAGTACCCAGCAATTAGTCATCGAGATAGCCAGTTACTGACAGATTTCTTTGGTATTCATATCCATGAATTCGCGCATCATAAAGGCTCGCGCCGTGGCAACAGGCATGCGCTGATTACATTTTGCAAATACTTCCAAAAAATGTCAATTTTCCATGGAGAGATCCGGATTTCCTCAGGTACGGGGCGGGTCTATCCAATGTCCATTTCCGCTGGTGGAGGCGTAGCCGGTCGTCAAGCAACTCGTCGGTGATGATTTCTTTCGTTTCCTGACCAGGAGATTCATCAAGAAACATCCTTCAAGTAGCGCAAACCTGCACGACTTTGGCTGCGAACTGCCTGACTTTGTCGCGGCATTCGGGCCTGCGAAGGAACTGGTCTATTTATCGGACGTGGCTGCGCTGGAATGGGCCTGCCATATTGCGTATTTTGCAGCTGACAAAACAGTACTGGACATCAATGAGTTGGCACAGATTGCACCGGAAAAATATGCCAATTTGGTTTTTCGCACCAAGCAGAGCAGCCATTTGCAGTATTCCCGTTATCCGATTGTCGCGATATGGCATGCCCATCAACCAGGTGAGACAGAGGATTTTCATATCGATCTGAATAGCGGTTCCAGCAATGCGCTGGTTTGCCGCAAGGATGATGTGGTACGGGTTATTGAACTGACGACAGCTTGTCTGCATTGCAAGCGGCATCCTGTTGGGAGAAATCGCTGTCGGCACGCTGGAGCGTCATCCGGAGTTCGATCGGCAAACTGCGCTGCTGAAATTTGTATCGCACAACGTGTTTACAGGCTTCATCCTGGGAGCAACATCAGAACTTTGTTCTCGAGATTGGCAAGATTTTACTACACCGCTTCACACCTTCCGGAATATCTGGCACCGTTGATGGCTCTGGGGCTGAGGATCTATTTGGCGAATGTTTTTTCAAGTCCGGACTAGTCAAAGTGCAAAGAGGGGAAAGCACACTGTACCTATTCAACGAGGTTTATCATGTTCCACTCTTATCCCCCGAGTTGGCAGCGACAATGGCGACCAGCACGGAACAGGGGCTATCTGTACTGCTGGCATTGGGATTGCTGGGCAGCTTCGCTGCAGCAGGTCTGTTCATTCTTAATCTAGTCGCCGTCATTTCTTACGTTGACTTGAGTCAAGCAGGGATTAATCCACACTTGCCACGGGGAATATTGCTTGGTGTATTGTTAATACTGAGTAGCGGCGAATGGTCATTCGATAATTGGATTGAGAAAAATCTGGCCCGGGAGCCTGTCAATGACGGAAAACGATCATTCGACAGAATCATCATCAACGGAAGTAAACTCCGAACATGAGGCATTCAATCTCGCGATTTTTATCGGGTTGACGCTCTGCTGTCAGTAGCAAAGCATATGATCCATGGTTCTGTCTTGCGAGTCGACTTGCCAATGCCTGAATAAAATGCCGCGCGTGCCGATTGCCTGAGCACGAGTGCATTAAAAACTCTATGCACCAAAAAGGTGCGAGATGAGCATAAATAGTTCGGTGAGTCGCTCTTTAAGAATGAATTTTACAAAATCCTTGCATATATTCTGACCTGTTGTGTACCACAAGCATTATGGTACAAATGAACAGTACCTGGTGCCCATGGTTATTTCAGCCTCGCCTCATGTTCACCACTAAATATTTGTCATGCTCTTTGCCATGCCCTATACTTGACCGGTATATTTTGCAGGGGAATAATGATGAAGTTCTGGATTTTGCTGTTGTGCCTGACGCCTGCATTAGCAAAGGCTGACATCTACAAATCGGTTGATGCCGATGGGCACGTGACCTATTCCAGTGCACCAGTGAAGGGTGCAAACAAAATTGTGCTGACTCCGCACAACCAGCCTGAACATGCACGCGCCAGCAATACGCCGGAGAGTTTCCCTAGCGTAAATAAAGCGACACAAAGAAACAGGGACGGATCCCGTCGCAAAATACTGGAAGATGAACTACAAGCGGAGCAGGACTTGCTCAATGCCATCAAACAGCAAATCGCGCAGCTTCCCAAAGACGGGCAGAAGCCCGAAGAGCTGGTTAAACAAGAAGTTTTACACCAGGGAAATATCACAGCCATCAAAACAGAGATATCCAGACTGAAATAAGCTGGCTTGGTATGATTTTTGCTTATTATTTGGCATGTTCGAATTGACTAAACTTACCCTTGATTATCTCGCCACTGCACTCATTCAGATGGATGAGCGCCTTCGTGTGCACTATATGAATCCATCTGCAGAAAATCTGTTTGAAGTCAGCGGCAAGAGCCATATAGGCAATACGCTGCAACAAATTTTTTCTGATGTCGAGCAGCTTACTACGGCCATGCAGCGTGCCGCAGCAAATCATGATAGCTATGTCGAACATGATTTGATCCTGACCACTCACACTCACAACAAGTTACATATGCGCTGCACCGTCACGCCACTACCTGAACATCATTTGTTACTGGAATTTCATCCGATGGACAGGCCGCTGAAATTGGCGCGGGAAGAACAAATACTGGATCAGACTCAGGCTAATCGACTGTTGCTGCGCAACCTGGCTCATGAAATTAAAAATCCCCTGGGTGGCATACGCGGCGCGGCGCAATTACTTGAGCAGGAACTGGACAGACCCGAACTGCATGAATATACCCAGGTGATCATTCAGGAAGCGGACCGGCTGCGCTCCCTGATGGAAAAACTACTCACACCGCAAGGACAATCCAAACACCGGCTGTTGAGTGTTCACGAGGTGCTAGAACGGGTGCGCTCAATTGTTCTGGCAGAGTTTACTGCGGGACTGGTGATATTGCGCGATTACGACACCAGTTTGCCGATGTTGCTAGGCGACAAGGAACAATTGATTCAGGTGATGCTCAATATTGTGCGCAACGCCGCGCAAGCCATGCAAGGACAGGGAAGCATTACTTTGCAGACCCGTATCGCCCGCAAGGTCACGCTATTCAAACGGCATCATCGCCTGGCCATCACGGTGCAGATTATCGACAACGGCCCCGGCGTCGCACCCGAATTACAAGACAAAATTTTTTATCCGCTGGTCTCAGGGCGTTCCAACGGTCACGGACTAGGCCTGACTCTGGCACAGGATTTTGTCAGTCAGCATCAGGGCATTATCGAGTTTAACAGCGAACCCGGCTGCACCCGCTTCAGCGTCATATTACCCGTGCTGGTTGATGATTAATAGTAAACGGCAAGTAGTGAGCAGCAAATGCTTATCCGCATTAACAACATAAGCTGCATAAAAAACATGATGAAACCAGTCTGGATAATTGATGATGATCGCTCGATACGCTGGGTGCTTGAGAAATCTCTGGCACGCGCAAATATTGAGTTCGAAAGCTTTCCAAGTGCCGATGAGGCGCTAAACGCCCTGAACGAAGCAATGCCGCAAGTCGTGGTCAGCGATATCCGCATGCCGGGACGTTCCGGACTGGATTTCCTGCAATTGCTGCACGAGCGTTATCCGCTGATTCCTGTCATCATCATGACCGCCTACTCCGATCTGGAAAGTGCAGTGTCCGCATTTCAGGGCGGAGCGTTTGAATATCTGCCCAAACCGTTTGATATCAATCATGCGGTTGATCTGATACGTCGGGCACTCGAACAGAGTCAGCGCAAATCTGCAGAACTTGAAGAAACTGAAGTCGCGGCAGACATACTGGGCAAAGCACCCGCCATGCAGGACGTGTTTCGGGCAATAGGCAGATTATCGCAATCCCATGCCACCGTGCTGATCAACGGGGAATCGGGCACCGGAAAGGAATTGGTGGCGCGCGCGCTGCACCGTCATAGCCCGCGCGCCAAAAAATCCTTCATCGCCATCAATACGGCCGCCATTCCGAAAGACCTGCTGGAGTCCGAATTATTTGGCCATGAGCGCGGTGCCTTTACCGGTGCTGCGGCCACCAGACAGGGGCGCTTTGAACAGGCGGAAGGCGGCACGTTGTTTCTTGACGAAATCGGTGATATGCCACAGGAATTGCAAACGCGTTTGCTGCGTGTCCTGTCTGACGGAAATTACTATCGTGTCGGCGGACAACAACCGATCAAAGCCAACGTACGTATCATCACGGCGACGCACCAAAATCTCGAAGATCGTGTCAAACAAGGCTTGTTTCGTGAAGATTTATTCCACAGATTGAACGTGATACGACTGCTGCTGCCGCCCTTGCGCGAACGGCGCGAGGACATTCCCTTGCTGGCAAAATTTTTCCTGCAAAAAAGCGCACATGAATTGGCGGTAGAGCAGAAACAATTTAGCGAAGCCACATTGCACCATTTAAGTGCACAAAGTTTTCCCGGCAATGTCAGGCAGCTTGAGAATCTGTGTCACTGGCTGACTGTGATGACCCCGTCGCAAATGATTGAAATTGCCGATCTGCCCCCGGAATGGCGTGGCGGCGAAAATCTGGCGTCCACTGCGACAGACTGGACTGCGGCACTGGCCGCTGAGGCCGGAGCGGCTTTGCAACGCGGAGATGAGGGAATTATGGATAAGCTGGTCATACAGTTTGAACGCACACTGATTTTACAGGCACTGCAACATACTAACGGGCGGCGCATCGAAGCCGCCACGCTGCTAGGTCTGGGGCGCAATACCCTGACACGAAAAATTCAGGAACTGAAACTGGATGACAAGGAAGCATAAGCGCATGTTTCCACAGGCCCTAATTCGCGAAGAAGGGTAAGCGGACGGGCAAGCGATAATTTACGCTAACAGCAACCAGTTACGCTCGGGGTCATTGCGTGCGCATCTTTAATAAACTATCACAGAGTTCTTGACCTGCGGACTTAAATCTGTATGATGACCATGCGTACCAATTAATCATGAATAACACTTCCTATGTCGTCTTCAAAGTTACCAGTAGATCTATTTGATGAAAAAGTCGAAATTTACAGACAATTTCTACCTTTAATTCGTGCTACAAATGGAGCTCAACCGCAGACCAATACTTGGGATATTCCTTATACAATTAGCAAACTATCATACTTAACACACAGTCACTATCGATACTACGGAAAATTTCCTTCTGTAGTAGCTGGTCAATTGCTGGAACAATTTCCTCCCCCAAGCAATGAGCACTACGTGTTAGATAATTTTTGTGGCTCCGGTACTACGTTGGTTGAGGCAAAATTGAGGGGAATAAAATCATATGGTATCGATATAAGCTGGCTTTCATGCCTTGCATCAAATGTAAAAGTAAATACTGTTGATACGAAGAAAATAAAAACAGAATTGACACAAATCACGAATGTATTCTACAAGACTGTTTCTAGCTGTGTGCCACCAGAAGATTCTTTTGTTCAAAAATGGTTCACTAAAGAAGCAACACAAGCTTTATTTGCACTGCGAGAAATAATCCTCGTCATTCCATCATCAAATGAAAAAGATTTCTTATTAATTGCATTTATAGGAATACTCCGACGAGTATCCAAAGCATTTGACGGAGAAGTACGGCCACATATAAACAAAAATAAAAAGCAGCGGGAAGTTTTTGAAGCATTCTCTAAAAAAGTAAGGGACATGTGCTTAAATCACGAAGATTATATGGATCTAATTGACGCAAACACATTTTCAAAATGTCTTTTGGGTAGTAACATAAAATTACCAAGTCTTTTTGATGATGGGAAGTGTCACTTAGTTATTAGTCATCCACCATACTTAAATAGCTTTAACTACGCACCTGTTTTTAGCTTAGAGTTTTATTGGGGAAAGCCTTTTGAGCAAGAATATGCAGATGGATTTCAAGATTTACAAAAAAAAGAATTAACAGCACATCCTGCTAGTGATAAGGTAATTGATGCATATTTCAAACATCTTGAACAGTGTTACAAAGAGACGTACAGAATTCAATCGACAGGTGGATATTTGGCGATAGTTATTGGTGACTGCACAAGAAACGGTGAACTAATAACTGTTTTAGATAGGATGGTAGAAATAGTTAAGGGAATTGGTTACAAGCCATATGAATTTAATTATAGAACGACCCATTATGGCCTGGGAAAATATGCTTATCAACATCGTGCAGACTATCATGGAGATGCCCAAAAAAAAGATGGGATACTCGTCTTTCAGCGCTAGTTTCTAGCGTTGAAAGACGAGTTGGCCATTTATGAAGGCAAAGCTCTTGATTACATTATCATCGAGATCAAGGAATATTTTACCTTCGTACTCATTAACTATTTGTATGGCTAACTTTCTTACTTGCTCATTTTCCTCAAAGCTAGTCTTTGTTATTTTTTCATAAAACTCTTCGCCAAATTTTTCTTCGAACCGAATGAATGCATCAACAATCAAGTCGTCGGACACAACAAAGTTTTTATCAATATATGCCTTGATCATATTTTGACTTTTTAGCTCCCAATGTGAAAATTCAGTCAAGACCAAAACGCTTATTAATACATTCTCATTTTCTCTCTTGTCACAGCTATTAAAACATCTTTTTCTAACATCAAGAGCTACAAATGATGATTGTTTAGCCTTTTCAGGAGTCTGCGGCCCTGGCAAACAATCATTCAGTAATGCAATCACGTCACTTTCCAAAATAGAAAAAACCTCGAGGATGCGGCAGTTATCTAGGGGATATTCAATATCCCTTAAGCTTTTTGCATTACCAAGAACTTCGGAACCATTCTTACACGAAAGCGTGAAAATTATTCGACTGTCCGCAGTAACTTCTTCTTCGAACAAGAAATTCGAATCTTCTCTTTTTGTAATCCTAATTCTATTGGGCTTATAAAATATTACGTCATATGTATGACGCTCTTCAGCTGCTCTTGGTGCAAATGAAATAGGAAAAGATGTATTGAATGGAACTTTATAACTTTTATTATTATGCTTAGTAAATAACTTTTTAAATCCACTATTTACAGTTTGCTCAACACCAACTTTTTTACATTCGATAAATGCAAATATTGTATTTGGGTCAGTTATCTCCCCACCATTTCTCACAAGGGGATTGTTATGTTCATCTAGCTGAGGAGTTTTAAGTAGGGTGAACTCTACTTTGTGCCCCGCTTCAGAAAAACCAAAGAGCTTGGGTTCAACATGCAGCCGTGAATAAAGTTCTCTTTCACGAACAATCGCCGCATATGTAAGAACTTCGAGCATATCCCCAACTTTTCTGCCAACCTGATGCCCAGCATGTCGAAAATGAGAAATATACTTAAATACATTGGAAAGTCCGCTCATTAAAGATCCTGAAATAGTTGTGCTAGGGAAATTTGGAGCGCATCAGCAAGTTTTTTGACATTTACTAAACTTACATTTCGTTCACCACGTTCGACGCCACCGACATAGCTACGATCCAAGCTGGCAAGATCAGCAAAGGCTTCTTGTGAGAGCCCCTTCGCTTTACGGAGTATTCGCATCCGAAATCCGAAATCCGAAACTATGTCCTGGTTTGTAGTTGTAATCATTAAGTGATGATCTAGTTATACGCAGGATAAGTCCACGGCTTATAAGTATCTTTTTTATCGCATATATTTAGGTTCTGTTGACATTTTGCCAATCGGGTCGGATTAGCCATTTTTAATGGCATGAGCAGAATCAATTTAAGTGACGAAGAATAGGCGCAAATACTTCCCCGGTTAAAGAAATGGCCAGAAATTTATATCGGCCAAATGGAAGATTGCCGACGCTTTGTGAGCGCTGTTTTGTGAATATTACGTTTGGGTGCGCCGTGGCGAGTCTTGCCTTCGATGTTCGGCAAGTGAAATAGCCTATTCAAACGTTTTTGACGTTGGTGCGTCAAGGGTATCTGGGATAAGTTCCTCTTTCTGGCTAAAAATATCCATGAACAAATACAGGTAAAAATAGATCCCCTTGGTCAGTGTCGGCAGATAAGTGATCTCCCAACTAAACAACTGGTTCGATGCGACAGCACAAAGCGCACGCGGTTTGTGGCAGCGTTGCGCCGGTCGTTCAGCACCCCGGTGCTTCAGCTGCCCCGGCTTTCATGATGCGATAGAAGATTGATTCAGAAGCGATATATTCGCCGCGATCCGCTAGTATCAGCACGATCTGATTCGGCGACATACTGCCGAATTCGTCGGAATTAGCCACCGTTAATACCTTTTGACGTTCCAGTACCGTCAGTTTATTGGTCGGATTTTGCGGTCTTGATGTGCGTTGGTAGCACTTTAATTGATCCACCTGCCAGCGCTGCATGGTTCGTTCAGTAAGGCCGATGACTTTGCAGGCACGCGCCTGACGTGCGCCTGCATTGATGGCCTCCTGCACCTGGGTGATAATCCAACCGCGCTCTGCAAGTGGCGTCATTTGACCTCGTCCTCCCAAAGTGCGCGGAATTTTTTTGCAGGATCAGCAACGCGGCCGCGGCTGCCAAAACACGTTCTTTGCGAATCAATTCACGTTTGAGCTGATCATTTTCCGTCTTCAAAACCCAATTTTCTCGCAGGCTAGGAGGTAGCTTGACGTCTGCACAAAACGCCGTTTTCCAGCTCGTCAGGTGATGAGTAAACACACCATTCTGCGAGTTTTTGCCTTGCAGGCAAAAACCCTACGAACCCCTATTCACGACACCAGGTTTGCAATGCTTCACCCGACAGACCATACGTTTGATGTAATGCAGTCAACTGCTGCTCAGACGTCTAATCCTGCGGACGACGTGGTTTTGCGGCCTCTGGCATCGCTTGAGCCGCCGCACGCGACGTCTTAACTTTCATCCAATATTTTACCTTGTTATAACTGACGTTCAGATCTTCCGCGACCGATTTCACCGATCGCGGGCCACGAGAATATACCTTGAATAATGCCTGCTCAATAAATGCTTCTGAATAAACCACTGCTGCCTCCATACCTCAAAGTTAAATTTTTGAGGCGACAACTAGTCTGACACCGGGGGATCTGCCCTCCTGCTCTCGCATTGCTTGCCAACGGATATCGCGGCAGTCCGGTTTTTCTAACGACCATGGGAAAGTGACCACCCCTGATAATGAAATGGTTTTCGCAGGGATATTGCCTTGCTTAGGCAATAACTCGCAAACCCGCCATGCCTGCCTGTCGGCAGACAGGCCCGTTCCCTCTTTTGCGACTTTCGCGTTAAAAATTGCTTTGCAGGAGCGCAGATTAATTGCTTTCCTTTGCTGATTTTTCCACGCAAGCGAGTACAATCAAACCGCGAATTTTAAAGCATGAAGCAGACTGATAAACTGCGAAGTCTCAATGAATTTTCGCGGATCCCCCGCTTTGAAGCCGATCATTTTTGCCAGGATTCAGCCGGCAGAGAAAGATTCAGAGCGGGTGAATTTACTGACTCAATTACGACGCTATTGTTTACGGAAATTAATATGAAAAAAATAACGAGTCACCTGTATTTTTGGGTACTGCTGGCGATTTTAGCGGGCGGTCTGTTTGGATACCTTGATGCCAGTGCCGCAGTAAAACTTAAGCCGTTTGGCGATGGCTTTATCTCATTGGTCAAGATGCTGATCAGTCCGGTCATATTTTGTACTGTAGTTCTGGGCATTGCCGGTGCCGGGGACATGAAAAAAGTCGGTCGTGTCGGCGGCAAGGCACTGCTGTATTTCGAAGTCGTCTCCTCACTGGCTTTGGTTATCGGATTACTGGTGATGAATTTCCTCAAGCCGGGCGCCGGATTCAATGTTGATCCGAAAACGCTGGATGCCAAAGCCGTCGCTACCTACGCTAAAGCGGCAACTGAACAAAACAGCACAGACTTTATTCTGCACATCATCCCCAAGACCTTCACTGATGCTTTCACCGGCTCAGGGGATTTGTTGCAAGTATTGCTGGTCGCGATTTTGTTTGGATATGCATTAACGCATTTGGGCGAAAAAGGCCGCGGGGTGCATCAGTTTATTGAAGAATGTTCACACATCTTCTTCGCGATGATGAATACCATCATGAAAGCAGCGCCGCTAGGTGCCGGTGCGGCAATGTCATTTACCATAGGGAAATACGGCATAGGCGCGTTGAAACCGCTGGCGGCTTTAATGGGAAGCTTCTATTTGACTTGCATACTGTTCATTGTCATCGTGCTAGGTACGATTGCCTCGCGGGTAGGCTTTAATATTTTCAAGTTTATTTTTTACATCAAGGAAGAATTATTGACTGTGCTCGGCACCTCATCATCCGAATCCGCACTGGTGCCCTTGATGACGAAACTGGAACGTCTGGGCTGCTCGAAATCAGTAGTGGGATTGGTTGTGCCAGCTGGCTATTCGTTCAATCTGGACGGCACAAATATCTACCTGACCATGGCGGCATTGTTCATCGCACAGGCACTCAACATTGATCTTACCTTGACGCAAGAGCTTACGATACTGGGTGTCGCGATGTTAACCTCTAAAGGGGCTTCAGGCGTTACCGGCGCCGGTTTCATCACGCTTGCCGCAACACTCGCGGTTATCCCGACCATTCCGGTAGCAGGACTGGCGCTGATATTGGGAGTTGACCGCTTCATGTCAGAAGCGCGTGCGTTGACCAACTTCATCGGCAACGGCATCGCGACACTGGTGGTCTCTCACTGGGAAAAGGAATTAAATCACGAAAAGCTCAAACAACAGTTGAATAGTTCATCAGACGATAATAGCGTATAGAACGCAGAGGAAATTGACGCCAGCTGAATGACTTCGGGCAGTTAAATTCCCCGTACAAGAAGTAAATCATGTTGATAAAATTTCCGCTACGGCACTAACCGCTGGTGCAACTTCCGGCCAGTTGCACTGTTAGCTCAGGATGCCATTGGTGATGCGCAATTCGACGAAATCGAAGGACGCAAAACCAATGGCCTCTGATTGTTTTTAAGAAAGTGCTGAAAACGCTGCATTGAACTCGTTACAGCAGTTGCTCAGACTGAGGGTGGCCTTTGCCCCATGCTCAATGCCCTCAACGCGGCATACACCTTGAGGGTTAATGCACTTCACCCACAGGTTAAGCACGCTCACTCAGCGCCATCGCCTTAAATCAGCGTGAATCCGCTATCAGGACGCGACCATGGAACATCAACGGCCACCACTTGACCGCCGGCTGTTTTGATGCGGGGTACAGCACAATGCAGAAAACAGTTGTGTTCAAAGATGTTCAAGTGCTGCCACACACGCTCCACCGTATCGTGCACAGGACACAAGACACCCCTTTCATCAGGGAAGAATGAATCACGAATAACCCCGACATGCAGATGAAGTTCCTGACTGGTGCATTCACCGGCCGCAAATACACTGTCGTTTACTTGCCAGGGCAATTCCAGGCCGAGCGCCATGTTAAATAAAGTTGAACTGTTCATGCCGGGATTATCGCACTACCTATACATGGACGCTCAATTTTTTTACAGGCTTTCAATGGAAAATCTTGAGCATAGTCACTATTGCCGCCAAACATCGGGATTTTGCGTATCGCTATTATTTACCCGGATTAGCTTCGCGATCAAACGGGAGAACGAATTAAAGATTTTGGGTGGTGAACCGGCGAATCAGTCGAGCGCCCTCCACTTTTATCCCGGGCAATTTAAGGGATGAATGGCTAACTGTTTCATCAACTTGTCATGTATTCCGCCAAAACCACCATTGCTCATCACCAGTATGTGATCGCCGCTCTGCGCCTTAGCCGCAATTGCCTCTATCAAGGCCTCCAGACTCTCCAGAACAATGGCGCGCACGCCCATTGAAGCCAGTGCGCCCTGCGCATCCCAGCTCAGATTGCCTGAATAACAAAAGACCAGATCGGCGTCTTTCAGACTGTCGGGCAGTGCGGCTTTCATCACGCCCAGTTTCATGGTGTTGGAACGCGGCTCCAGCACCGCCAGTATCCGGGCGTTGCCAACCTTATGACGCAAACCGGCAACAGTGGTGGCAATTGCCGTTGGATGATGGGCAAAATCGTCGTAAACCGTGATGCCATTCACCACGCCCTTGATTTCCATGCGGCGTTTCACATTTTTAAACTGCGCTAAAGCCTCAAGCCCCAGCGCGGTCGGCACGCCAACATGACGAGCCGCCGATAATGCCGAGAGCGCATTCATGCGGTTGTGTTCGCCCAGTAACGCCCAGTCCAGCACGCCCTGCAACCGGCCATTGAGCGTCACATGGTTGTCAGCGTCGATGTTCCAGCCCGCATCAATGCCGAAGCGTTCAACTGGTGTCCAGCAACCGCGCAGCAATACCCGCTCCAGCGATGCTTCACGCGCGTTGCAGACAATCAGGCCGTTACCCGGAATGGTGCGCACCAGATGGTGGAACTGGGTTTCAATCGCAGGTAAATCAATGAAGATATCAGCGTGGTCAAACTCAAGGTTATTGAGAATCGCAGTGCGCGGATGATAATGCACAAACTTGGAACGCTTATCGAAAAATGCCGTGTCGTATTCATCCGCTTCTATCACGAAAAAAGACGAGGCGGTGATGCGCGCTGAAATGTCAAAATTTTGCGGCACGCCGCCGATCAAAAAGCCGGGATTGAGCCCCGCATGTTCCAGTATAAAGGCCAGCATCGAAGCGGTTGTGGTCTTGCCATGCGTACCTGCCACACCCAGCACCCACTTATCGCGCAACAGGGTGTCAGACAACCATTGCGGACCGGAGGCGTAGGGCAGATTGCGGTTGAGGATTTCCTCCATCAAGACATTACCGCGCGTGACTACGTTTCCTATCACATAGAGATCAGGATTAAGCTCAAGTTGCTCAAGGCCGAAACCGCTGATCAGTTCAATGCCCTGCGCTTGCAACTGTGTGCTCATAGGGGGATAGACATTGACGTCGCAACCGGTCACGCGAAAGCCGGCTTGTTTGGCGATGGCCGCGATGCCGCCCATGAAGGTGCCGCAAATGCCCAGAATATGTATATGTGTTGGCTTGTTCATCTTAAATTTGTCGAGATTGGTGATTCAGGTTCTGAAAATAAAATATACCGCGCCCATCATGCACAGCGCGGCATAAAGATAATCCCACTTTAGCGGCTGGTTCATATACAGCACCGCAAACGGCACAAAGATCAGCAAGGTAATGACTTCCTGCAATATCTTGAGCTGACCGAGACTGAGCGCAGTGTAGCCGATGCGGTTGGCGGGAACCTGTAACAGATATTCGAACAAGGCAATCCCCCAGCTCAGCAGTGCGGCAACATACCAGGGCGAGCCAGCCAGATTTTTCAGGTGCCCGTACCAGGCAAAAGTCATAAACAAATTGGAGAGGGCCAGCATCAGAGCCGCCACCAGCAGCGGTTGCGATAGCATCCCCATCAGGTTTCTTCCGGCACCATCTTGATCGCGCCGCAGGGACATTCGGTCATACAAATTCCGCAACCCTTGCAATAGTCGTAATTAAACTCGAATCCTTTGCCGGGTCCGAGTTTAATTACCGCATTATCAGGACATACACCGTAACAGTTATCGCATTCAAAACAATTGCCGCAGGACAGGCAGCGACGCGCTTCAAACAGCGCTGTATTTTCATCCAGACCACCTTGCACTTCATCGAAGGTAGTTTGACGGCGTATCGTGTCCAGCATCGGGCGCACTGTCTTGTCAGCATCCGAGTAATACCACGGATTGAGTTTATCGAAACTGGCGATTTCATGTTTGGCTTCCGGCTGATGGGCAGTCCCCTTCAACCAGGCATCAATATGGCGCGCAGCCTTCTTGCCATGCCCTACCGCCACAGTGACTGTGCGCTCGGAGGGCACCATGTCACCACCGGCAAAAATACCCGCATGTCCGGTCATCATGTTGACGGCGACTTGTACCGTACCGTCCTTGATCTCAAGGCCGGACACGCCGTTAAGCAGCGATAAATCCACATCCTGTCCCAGCGCCAGCACCAGTGAATCTGCCTCCATAGTCTCGAATTCACCGGTAGCTTGTGGCACACCTTTTTCATCAAGCAGCATTTTTTCAACCGTAAGACTGCCTTCATCGGCGTGTTTGATGGTGGACAGCCATTTGATCAGCACGCCTTCTTGCAAAGCTTCTTCCACTTCAAAGTCATGAGCTGGCATTTTTTCACGGCTACGACGATAGACGATGATCGCCTCCTGAGCGCCCAGTCTTTTTGCGGTACGCGCCACGTCGATCGCGGTATTGCCGCCGCCATACACCACCACGCGACGGCCCAGCATCGGCTTGTCTTCCCCTTCCATCGAACGCAGCACCGACACCGCATCAACGATATGCGCTGCATCGCCTGCCGGAATATATGCACGTTTGGCAATATGCGCACCAACAGCAAGAAACGCGGCGTCAAAACCCTGCATACTCTGTTCGATGTTTTCCACTTTAGTATTCAGTTTGAGGACAACGCCCATATCCAGAATGCGCTGCACTTCTGCATCCAGCACTTCCCTGGGCAGACGGTATTTAGGGATGCCAAAACGCATCATGCCGCCCGCAAAGGGACCCGCTTCCTGAATCTCAACCTGATGCCCCATGCGCGCAAGATGATAAGCTGCAGACAGTCCGGACGGCCCGGCCCCCACCACTAACACCCGCTTACCGCTGACAAGCGCAGGCCTATCAAATTTCCAGCCGCGCTTTATCGCCTCGTCGCCTAAAAAACGCTCCACCGAATTGATGCCGACGGATTCATCCAACAGCCCCCGGTTGCAGGCAGTTTCACAAGGGTGATAACACACCCGCCCCATCACCGCTGGCAGCGGGTTATTCTCCACCAGTACGCGCCATGCCTGCTGGTAATCGCCGGATTCGGCATGAAACAGCCAGCCCTGAATATTTTCTCCGGCAGGACAGGCATTGTTGCAGGGCGGCAAACGATCAACATACACAGGGCGTTCGTTGCGCCAGGTTCCGGTGAGATTGCTTAGCGAAGTGCCGGGTTTCAATGTGATCGCAAATGGCCGGTTAGACATTTCAGTTACCTCCCTCGCTAATGCGCAATTCACGCAAGTGTTCGTTTGCCTCATCTGCTGCGGCAGCATGCCCGTTCAACAGACCGTATTTACGGATATTCCGGTCGGCAAGCAATTGCAGACGCGCAATGGTCTCAGGATGCGGATGTTCGCCAAACAGATGCGCAAAACGCTTTTGCGGCCTGAGATAATCTTCAACCGGAATCTGATGGCGAATTTTCAGCACGCCGGTAACTTCGCCATATTCAGCTTCAAACACCGGAAAGGTGCCGGATTCCTTGGCCAGTCGGGCCATGCGGATAGTATCGTTCGAGGCCGTACCCCACCCCAGCGGGCAGGGCACAAAGATATGGATGTAACGGGCACCATGCACAGTCATGGCTTTTCTTACCTTGTATTCCAGATCGCGCAGATCAGCCACCGTGGCCGTCGCCACGTAGGGAATGCCATGCGCCATGGCGATTTCAGGCACATTCTTACCCTGACCGAAGACGTTGCCGGGTTCCTTGCCTACTGTCATGGTCGTTGCCGTTCGGGCAGCAGGCGGCGTAGCGGATGATCGCTGTACGCCGGTGTTCATATAGCCCTGATTGTCATAACAAATATACAGTACATCGTCGTTGCGCTCGAACATGCCGGACAAACAGCCGAAGCCGATATCGGTGGTTCCGCCATCGCCCCCTTGAGCCACAACCCGCACAGAGGTTTTTCCCTTGACTTTCATTGCCGCCGCAATCCCGGTCGCAACGGCCGCCGCATTGCCGAACAAGGAATGTATCCAGGGCAGTTGCCAGGACGATTCAGGATAAGGGGTGGAGAAAACTTCCAGACAACCGGTGGCATTGGCTGCAATCAGCTGGCCGTGGCTACCCGCGACTGCCGCATCAATTGCGTAACGCGCACCCAGGGCTTCGCCGCAGCCCTGGCAGGCACGATGTCCGGAATTGATCGAATTGCTGCGCCCCTTGTCCGACTGCAAACTGCGCTCATCGGGCGTGAGCAGACGATTACCGACAGTAAATGTGCCGGTCTGATAGAACTTGACTGGTTGGAAGCCCATGATATCCCCTTAGCCGAATTTGGCCGAAACGATGCCCTTATCGTACAGGATATTTTCGGCAACCGGTCCGGAACGGCGGGTTGTCCGCTCGCGCGCCAGTTGTTTATTGACCACATCCCAATCCAGATCAAGAAAGGTGACCGGTGGCAGGGCTTCCGCTTGCGCACGGCGAAACAAGGCGTGCAAAGAAGATTTCAATATCGGACGACCGCCAAGACCTGCGATAGCGGTATAGCCTTTTAATCCGGCTCCCGTCACCGCCATGCGCACATCAGTTGCAACGATACCGCCCATGCCGACGGCCAGACTCTTCTCCAGTACTAAAAAGCGACGGCAGCTTAGCAGTGCCCTGCGCACCTGTTCCAGCGGAAAAGGCCGATAGCTGATAATACCCAGCACACCGATCTTGTGTCCCTCGGCACGCATTTCATCCACGGTGTCCTTGATGGTGCCGAGTACCGAACCCATCGCGATGATCACCGTTTCGGCATCTTCAATGCAGTAAGTGCGGACCAGTCCGCCGCTGTCACGATTAAATCTTTCTTTAAATTCGGCAGCCAGTTGCGGAATCAGCTCTAACGCCTGCATCTGCTTGGCATGCGCCAGATAGCGCACTTCCATGAAAGCCTCCGGCCCTACCATCGCACCGATAGAGACAGGCTCGGCAGGGTCCAGCACCTGACGCGGCTCGAACGGCGGCAAATAAGCGTCTACCTGTTGTTGCGAGGGGATATCCACCCGTTCGAAGGCGTGAGTCAGAATAAATCCATCCATGCACACCATAATCGGCATAGACAATTCTTCCGCCAGACGAAATGCCTGTATGTGCAAATCGACCGCTTCCTGATTGGTCTCGGCAAACAACTGCATCCAGCCTGAATCGCGCTGCGAGAGTGAATCGGAGTGATCGTTCCAGATATTGATCGGTGCGCCGATGGCGCGATTGGCTACCGTCATCACGATAGGCAATCCCAGACCTGACGCGTTATATACCGCCTCGGCCATGAACAGCAGTCCCTGCGAAGCGGTCGCGGTATAGGCGCGCGCACCGGCGGCAGACGCGCCGATGGCAACCGACATCGCGGCAAATTCGCTTTCCACATTGATGAATTCGCAGGGCGTCAGCTCGCCTGATTTAACCATTTCTCCCAGTGCTTCAACGATATGCGTCTGCGGCGAAATCGGATAGGCGCAAATCACTTCAGGACGACACAACCCGATTGCTTCAGCAACCGCCTTGGATCCTTCGATCTGTTTCAGCATTTTGCGGCCTCCTGGATCATTTGCCCGACAAGCAGGTAAGCTTCCTCTGCTGCGGCAATGTTGCCTTTCGCGACCTTACCTTTAAATTTCTCGTTAATCGCCAGAATCACGGATTCGAGTCTGATCGTGCCTGAAAGTGCGGCGAATCCGGCAATCAGAGGGACATTCGGGATGGGCCGTCCGATATGCTTAAGGCCAAGCTCGGTAGCCGGCAGCGTGCAGAATCGCTCAGGCCGGCGACCTTTGAGCAGATCAGCCAGCCCCAGCTCTTGCAAGCTGCGCTGGGAATTGAGCAGAACGAAACCTTCCGGCTTTAAACCTGCGAAGATGTCGATCTGATGCAGCAACGTGGCATCCTGAATAATCACAGCATCGGGTTCGATGACAGGTTCGCGCGAGCGTATTTCTTTATCTGAAATCCGGCAGAACGCCACCACCGGCGCACCGGTACGTTCCGAACCGAAACTGGGGAAGGCCTGCGCATGGCGTCCCTCTTCAAAGGCTGCGACCGATAACATCTCGGCAGCCGTCACCACGCCCTGACCACCCCTGCCATGAACCCGAATCTGGAACATCAGCTACTCCCGTTGTGCATGAACTGACATCGGATTCTACGCCAGTTCAGCCGGAAAGTTTAATTTATGCCAAGTAATTCCACATCAAACACCAGTGTCGCATTGGCAGGAATCACGCCGCCAGCGCCACGTGAACCATAACCCATGTTTGACGGAATAATCAAGGTGCGTTGACCGCCGATTTTCATGCCCTGTACGCCGATGTCCCAACCCTTGATGACATGGCCTGCGCCTAACGGAAATTCGAAAGGTTCGCCGCGATCACGCGAACTGTCAAACTTTTTGCCCTTATGTTCAGGTGCCGCTTCATCGTACAGCCAACCTGTGTAATGCACGGATACATTTTGTCCTGCGACAGCTTCTGCGCCGTTCCCCGGTTTTACGTCCGTCTTGATCAATTCAGTCATGTTACTTTTCTCCATTTTAGGTGCGGGTATTGCGGCTTGTTCAGAGCACGCGATGGTTGAAAAGGCGGCCAGCAGTATCGCCAGCGACAGCTTGGGAATCAGATTCATATCTCTCTCAATGTAATCGTAACAAAGTTTTGCGTAAAAATTAATTCAGGCTCAGCAATTCTACCTCGAATATCAGTTTCGCGTTAGGCGGGATTACGCCGCCTGCGCCGCGTTTTCCATAACCCATTTCGGACGGAATAATCAGCGTGCGGCTTCCGCCCACCTTCATGCCCTGCACGCCAATATCCCAACCGGAAATGACATGGCCCGCGCCTAACGGGAATTCGAACGGCTCATTGCGATCACGGGAACTGTCGAACTTTGTGCCTTTGTTCTCCGTGGCCTTCTTGTCGAACAGCCAGCCGGTGTAATGTACGCTGACGGTTTGCCCCGCTTGTGCCTCATCACCCTCACCTGCCTTGTTATCCACCATCTCGGTGCGAATCACGCTCAGCAGCTTCACGTCAAACACCAAAGTCGCATTCGGTGGAATATCATTACCGGCACCGCGCACACCATACCCCATTTCGGAAGGGATAAGCAGTGTGCGCTGCCCGCCCACCTTCATGCCCTGCACGCCAATGTCCCAGCCGCTGATCACGCGCCCTGCGCCTAACGGAAATTCAAACGGTTCATTGCAGTCAAGCGAACTGTCAAATTTCGCGCCCTTGTTATCCACTCCATTTTCATCATACAGCCAACCGGTGTAATGCACGATGACGGTTTGTCCGGCTTTCGCTTCTGCACCTTCGCCCAGTTTTGTGTCGGTTTTGATGAGTTGATTCATGTTGCGTATCCTTGAGTTAATAATATTGTTGATCTGAAGCTAATTGTTGCCGCTTATTTATTCATAAATAGTGTGATAAGTCTATTTTTCAAACCGTCAAAATGCGCACAGCAGTTTATGCGGCTCGGCAGCAACGACCATTTTCAATTCCTGATATTTTGCATGCGTGGAATCAAGAAGATTGCTCTTGCCGCCAACGATATAAAAATCTGCTCAAATCAAATGGCTGTGTTTCGATCAACACAGCAGTTCGCTGCTTGAGCAATCCGATTACCACGTTGCTGTCAAGCAGCCATTCAACTCCACTCATCGCGCCTCTTTCGCTGGATCTCTACCCTCCGTTCAGTTCTTGGCGGTAAAGCTTGCAGCGCGTGTATGCCCCTGTGCATCGATCTCTACATCAATGGTTTGCAACATGATGACTCCTTCCGATTACAATCAGTCGCGATTCTACTACCTAGTAGCTCAACACCGGTGCCAGCCAGCGCTCGGCAGTTTCGATATCCCAGCCTTTACGCTGTGCATAGCTTGCCACCTGATCGCGATCTATCTTGCCGGTGGCGAAATATTTTGCATCCGGGTGAGACAGATAAAAACCGGAAACCGCTGCCGTCGGCAGCATCGCAAAACTCTCCGTAATCGCAATACCCGCACGGTTCGTGGCATCAAGCAATTCAAATAACGGGCCTTTTTCCGTATGTTCCGGGCAGGCCGCATAGCCGGGTGCAGGCCGTATGCCGCGATAGGCTTCTTTTATCAAAGCTTCATTGTCCAGTGTTTCATCACTGGCATAGCCCCAGAATTCACGGCGTACCCGTGCATGCAGCAATTCCGCAAAGGCTTCAGCCAGGCGATCAGCCAGGGATTTCAACATAATCGCATTATAGTCGTCGTGATTCTTTTCGAATTCTGCCACGCGCGCATCAATGCCGATTCCTGCGGTGACCGCAAAGCCACCGATATAATCCGCAATGCCCGATTCTTTCGGAGCGATAAAGTCGGCCAGACAATAGTTGGGAATATCGGCAGGTTTTTTGCTCTGCTGGCGCAAATTGTGCCAAGTCATCGCCACGCTACTGCGGGACTCGTCTGTGTAGATTTCGATGTCATCGCTATTAACGGTATTGGCGGGAAACAGACCGAACACGGCATTGGCCGTCAGCCATTTCTCTGCGATGATTTGCGCTAACATCACCTTGGCATCCACGAACAGCTTGCTAGCCTCAACGCCCACCACCTCATCCTGCAATATCTTAGGATAACGTCCGGCCAGCTGCCATGCCTGAAAAAACGGCGTCCAGTCGATATATTCTGCGATTTCAGCCAGATCATAGTCGCACAAGGCCTTTACGCCAAGGAAGGCGGGTTTGGGCGGCGTGTAATTGCCCCAGTCGGCTTTGAAAGCATGCGCACGCGCCTGCGCCAGCGTGACGTAAACCGCCTTGCTTTGCCGGGCGGCATGCTGTTCGCGCGCCGCCACATAGTCGCTTTTGATGCTGGCAACATAATCATCACGCAGCGTATCGGAGAGCAGATTGCTGCATACCCCCACCGCACGCGACGCATCGGTGACATATACGGTCGTGCCGGAAGGATAGTTTTGTTCGATTTTCACCGCCGTGTGCACACGCGAGGTGGTAGCGCCGCCGATCAGCAGCGGAATCTTGAAGCCCTGACGTTCCATCTCCTTGGCCACATGCGCCATTTCCTCAAGAGAAGGGGTAATCAGCCCGGACAGTCCAATGATATCGGCGTTATGTTCGCGAGCCGTATCTAAAATTTGCTGGCAGGGCACCATCACGCCCATGTTCACCACTTCGAAGTTATTGCATTGCAACACCACGGTGACGATATTTTTGCCGATATCATGCACATCGCCCTTGACCGTCGCCATGACAATCTTGCCCTTGCTGCTGGTATCTCCAGAACGCAGTTTTTCCGCCTCAATGTAAGGGATCAGATGAGCCACAGCCTGTTTCATCACGCGAGCGGATTTAACCACCTGCGGCAAAAACATTTTGCCGGCACCAAACAGATCGCCTACCACATTCATGCCGGTCATCAGCGGGCCTTCGATCACCTCGACCGGAAACGCCGCCATCAGACGCGCCTCTTCGGTGTCTTCGACGATGAAAGTGGTAATACCGCGCACCAGCGCATGAGTCAGGCGCGCCTGTACCGTGCCTTTGCGCCATTCCAGATCTTCGATGATTTCCTTGCCGCCGCCTTTTACCGTTTCGGCAATTTTGACCAGCTTTTCGCCGGGGCTTTCTTCTTGGCCTTGGGGGTGACGGTTCAGCACCACGTCTTCTACGGCGTTAAGCAATTCTTTGGGTATTTCAGCATACACGCCCAGCTGGCCCGCATTGACGATACCCATGTTCATGCCGGCCTGTATGGCGTGATACAGAAATACCGTATGGATCGCTTCCCTGACCGGTTCGTTTCCGCGGAAAGAGAAGGAAACATTGGATACTCCGCCGGAAATCTTGGCAAAAGGCAAATTCTTGCGTATCCAGGCACAAGCCTCGATGAAATCCACCGCGTAGTTGTTGTGTTCCTCAATACCGGTGGCAATCGCAAAAATGTTCGGGTCGAAGATAATATCCTCAGGCGAGAAACCAACCTTGTTTACCAGGATGTCATAGCTGCGTTTACAAATCTGAATCTTGCGCTGATAAGTATCCGCCTGTCCCTGCTCATCGAACGCCATCACCACCGCAGCCGCACCATAGCGGCGCACCAGCGTGGCGTATTTGATAAAGTTCTCCTCGCCCTCTTTGAGCGAGATCGAATTGACGATGGATTTGCCCTGCACGCACTTCAAACCGGCTTCGATGATGCTCCACTTGGAAGAATCTATCATCAGCGGCACTTTGGAAATATCAGGTTCAGAGGCAATCAGGTTGAGGAATCTTACCATCGCGGCTTCGCCGTCCAGCATCGCCTCATCCATGTTCACATCAATGACCTGCGCACCGGTTTCCACCTGCTGCTTGGCCACTTCCAGCGCCGCATCGTAATGCCCTTCCAGTATCAGTCGCTTGAATTTGGCGGAACCGGTGACATTGGCGCGCTCGCCGACATTGACGAACAGCGTGTCATCGCCGATGTTGAAAGGCTCAAGACCCGACAGGCGGCAGCGATGTTCAAGTTCAGGCAGCTGTCGCGGCGGCACGTCTTTTAACGCGTCGGCAATCGCCTTAATGTGGGCAGGGGAGGTGCCGCAACAGCCACCGGCGATATTCAAAAAGCCGCTGGTGGCAAATTCCTTCATCAGTCCGGCGGTAGTTTCCGGCACTTCATCATAGCCGGTATCCGACAAGGGGTTAGGCAGGCCGGCATTCGGATGCGCGCTGACATAACAGCTCGCCACGCGCGACAGTTCTTCCACATACGGGCGCATCAATTCCGCCCCCAGTGCGCAGTTAAGTCCGATCGACAGCGGTTTTGCATGAACCAGTGAATTATAAAATGCTTCGGTGGTCTGGCCTGATAAGGTTCTGCCGGAGGCATCGGTGATGGTGCCCGAAATCATGACCGGGACCCGCACATCATGTTGCTCGAAATACAGCTCAATGGCGAACAGTGCAGCCTTGGCGTTGAGCGTATCGAAAATGGTTTCAACCATCAGAATATCCGCGCCGCCGTCGAGCAGGCCGCGGATGGACTCGGTATAACTGATTACCAGCTCGTCGAAGGTGACATTCCGCGCGGCAGGATCGTTGACATCGGGTGAAATTGACGCTGTACGCCCGGTAGGCCCCAGCACGCCAGCCACAAAGCGCGGTTTGTCAGGTGTCGAAAACTCATCGCACAATGCACGCGCTAAACTGGCACCCGCCACATTCAGCTCATACACCAGATGTTCCATACGATAATCGTGCATGGACACCGAGTTGGAATTAAAGGTACAGGTTTCCAGAATATCCGCGCCCGCCTCAAGATATTCGCGGTGAATGCGGCTGATGACATGCGGCTGGGTCAACAGCAGCAAATCGTTGTTGCCTTTCACATCAATCGGATGATCGGCAAAGGCTTTGTGCGCACCGGTATAATCGCCGTAAATTTCCGTGCCGCGATAATGCGCCTCGGTTAACTTGTAGCGCTGGATCATCGTGCCCATCGCGCCGTCCAGGATCAGGATGCGTTGACGAAGGAGTGCTTCAATAGGATGTGGTGTCATGGTAGCTGCCTTAATATGAATCGCGCTTCAATTGCTCCTTCCTTCACTTGCGGGATAAGCTGCGACTCCCCCATTTGCGGGCTTAGTCGACAGGCTAATTGCCTCATCAGAAGGTCAGGAAGGGTGAACCGGCATACCGGTTAGATTTAGTCGGGCATTTTAACATGTGGATGACGGTCCCGTAACAGCACAGGGTTTAATGTCCAAAAGATTAATGCCAAAATCAAGACTGCAAGGAATTTCTTGTAAAGTCGTAAATTAAAGCGTCCAAACTTACCATTTGAAAATTCACCATCAAATATTAGGCCACGGTTATTCATTCGCCCATAAGTGACAATGGCTTAGCTGAGTGGAGCGACCATCGGCGCAGAAGCTCTGATTATGGTAACGGCTTCACCAACGGTTGATCTGTATAGCCAAAGTGCATCAACAACCACACTTCAAAACAAGGCGTGGAGGTGATGTCGATCAGCTTGTGTACTCAAATCTTTGGTGCGCTGCATAGCGGCATCAAAAGTACGGTGGCTATCACGGTCAAACACGCAATACACAGTGTCATAGCGATCACCGCTTGCGGCATCGTCTTCGTACAGCGCCAAAGCATGCGCCACTATCCGGTCGGGTGAAACAGCATTATTAGGCGCTATGCAAATTATTTGAGGACGAAGCCCCAGGTCTTCCCGCAACGCCTGAAAATAATACGGCTCTGTCTTGGTGCCCTCGCACACGATAAGCAGGCGTTTGTTCTGCGAACGTTCCAGCTTGTTCCTTTGCAACATTTTTCCCGTGCGAGCCTTGCGCCTGTTGAATCAATCATCAGACCCAATAAGAAGTCCAAATCCTTCGAAAAAGGAATACCACCGTATCTCCCGTTAAGGTAGCCACGCTCGACAGCTTCATTATCCCTTGGGCTGAAGTCCGGTAGCGGGTACAGTCTGGTTGCACACTTTGCATCCTTCTCCATGAACCACACCTGATCGCGACGCAGCAGCTTCCGGCTAAGTAAGGTGGTGTCATGCGTACTGAAAATAAGCTGCGCATTACTGCTCGCATGGTGCAAACGATTTACCAGGTAATGCACGACTAACGGATGCAAGCTGGTATCTAACTCATCGACCACGAAGACCCGCTCTTTTTCGATCACATCCAGCCAAGGGCCTGCAAAAGCCAACAGAGCGAGAGTACCGTCAGATTCTTCGGACTCATCGAACTCAACCGCCTCATGCGAGTTGATATCTTTGTGAAAAAAACGGGATTTCAGTATCTTCCGGTCATTCATATCCTTCATTATCTCAGCACTGAATTGCCGTGGACAAAAACAGTGCATTTGGTCGCGTCTGCAAGACCCATGTTTGGCGTTGTCGCTCCCCAAGAAAGGAAGTGCTGAACTTGATGCACGGGGAATATCATCCAGCCGGGCTAAATGCTTGAAGGCATAAATCCATTTATCCTGATGCGTGAGCAGTTGGTCTTCAGTCTTGGTGAAATTCGGTAAGGTGATATAAATAAAGTTGAATTTATCGCTAAACAGCTCGTTACGCTGATTTTTGAGATGAACCCGGTGGATGGCATCCGTGACGCCCTTTTTCTTATCTTCGTCAAACTCAAAATCCAGAATGCCGATGGTGTAAACAGCGGACAACGGGTAATCCCAATTGCCTTTAATCGATTGCTGCTGAATCGGAAAAGTGGCATAAAACAGGCTGCAATCCTTGAAATAATTTTGCTTGGCCTTTTGCATTTCGACAATAAATCGCTCGCCACCGGTACTGCTGCAGGCAAGATCGAAAATTGCCTTGCGATCAATAGCGGTTCTGCCCAATTGCTCGCTATCGGTATAGTGCAAATCAGCGATCTGATGGTGATCCGGCAGCAGGCTATTCAAGAAATCAATCAGCAACGGTTTATTCGCGTCTTCGCCGAACAGTTTTTTAAAGCCGAAATCGGTAAACGGATTGATTTAGGTTTCTTTGGGCATGATCTCTCCTGAAAATAATCATATTGCATAGCATGTTAGCGTAGGAACCGGCAAACAATTCTGTTCAGCTTTCATGCTTATTCTCAATGCTGTTTTTTGCCCCTTATCCCTTGTCCCTGCTTTTAAAGCCTGTCGTAAGTCGCCATCATTTCACGAGTAATCTTGTCGCTGGAAAACAGTACTACATGTCAAAAGTAATGAACATTAACTATGGTTTTCTGCCACATAATGAGACGATTTACGCAAAAATGGCTTCTCTATAAAATGCCAAAGTAAATAAGCCCCCATCATTACCAATATGCCCGTTAACAGAAGTCCTATCCAAGGAGAATCCTTAAAGTAACCATGAGAGATCATAATCTGCAATATAGGAAAATGAACGATATAAATACCATATGAAAAATCACCATACTTATCAAATTTACCGAAACTAGGCAGTACACAAGCAAACCATACAACGAGTATCGCCAAAGCCATCGGTTGAACAATAACCCAAGGCAACCACGACTGAAAGACGAATGCTATAACAGCCATGGGAACCAGCCACTTTGCATTTTTGGTCAGATATTGAAGGTTGTAATAACCGGCAGCACCCGCAATAAAATAAACAAGTTGTCCGGGCAACTGCCGCTGTAATTCAAGATAGTATCCCTGACCCGTTTTGACGGCCATACTCACCATATTCATTGCGTAAATTGCAGATAAAAGATACAAAATTACCATAACCGAAATCCGCCCGTACCTGCGAAACCCCCCTACCGCTATCGGCACAAATAAATAAAATGCAACCTCAATTTTCAGAGTCCATAGCGCGCCATTGACTGCATGCAGTGAATTCCCCTCAAACACCCCCGGCAAATCAGGATGCAAAAAATTCAGAAAGAACAAATTGGTTGCAACATATTTTAGCAGTTGCAGTGAAAAATAATCTCCGGTGGCATAAGTACTGAATACAGTTCCTGCAACAGCACAGAACAATATGATAAAAAGATAAGCGGGATAAATTCACCTGGCTCTTTTTATAAAGTAGCTTCGCGTACTGTGCGAATTTTCATAACTCATGAAAATCAAAAAACCGCTGACCACAAAGAATGATTTTACGGCGATTTCCGAGGACAGATATCTGCTGAGCACCGCAAGCGGCTCTGCTCCCGACAAAGCGTAAGCGTGAACCAGAAACACCACAAACGCAAAGGTGAAACGAAGCAGGTCAAAATTGTTCTGACACAGATTGGACTCTATCAGTGAAGCAACGGGCATATCCCTGGCGATCAACTTGTTTGGTTTCAATTAGTGTCTTTCATAACCATTTTCGACACTGCATCCGCCAAAAAACAGGCGAACAAAAAAATCTCAGCATACTAGTCAGATGCCAGCGAAAAAATTTCAAATTGCGATGACTGCTGCGATGTGCGAGGTGAATCACCTTAGCTGCCGGACACAAGGCCACCTCATAACCCAACAGTCTGAGCCTGGCACATAAATCCACGTCTTCGTAATACAGAAAATAGCGTTGATCGAATCCAGCTAATATCTCAAAAATAGATCGTGGAAACAACATAAACATCCCACCTGCCCAATCAGGATAAATAGTCTGATCGCCAATCACGTAGTCACTTCCTTTGCATCTGCCCAAGGCTTTACAAATTATTTTAAGCGGCGTCGGGAAGTGCCGCGCACTATCTTCAATTTCGCCACCCTCTCCTAAAACAACTGGTGCCGCCACTCCGATAAGCGGATTCTTTAGGCACTCAAGCAAAGATGGAAACGGATCACTCCTAAAGCGTATATCCGGATTCAAAACACAAAAATATTGGCCAGTCGCATGCGTAAATGCCTGATTATGATTAGCCGAAAAACCTATTTGGCTTGCATTGCGGATGACTTTAATCGAAAATTCAAACTCACTTGTATCAAATGAAAGCGGCTCATCAACGTTGAGAGTCAAAATTACTTCGATCGAAACTCTGAAACAATATTGCCGCATATCAGCAAACAAAGACTGAACCAATCTAATTTGATGATGACTAACGACTGACACTGTAATCAGCGGAGCTGAAACTACTTGGTGCGAAAAAGATCTTATATGCAAAATTTCATTTAACATTTTATTAATATGCGCCGCCTCTTCCTGTCATTGCATGCAAAATACCTAAACACATCATTCTCAAACTAGATAATTTTTTTTCGTCGATCAACAAGTTAGCAAAAAACCTGATTGCCAGACCGAAAGCAAGGCGCCGTTTCCATGCGAATGAAACATAAGGTTGCCGTAGGATGTATATCGTATTCCTAAAATAGTAATACCGTCGCAAGGGTGAGTAGCGGAACAAACTGATCCACAATACTCGTACAGGTGGGGCATCAGAAAGTGCATGGCCCATTTCTTGATCAAGACATGCAAATAATTTCAGGCCCTCGGCTCTTACCCTAAAACACCAATCGGTATCTGTGTAATCAACAAACAGATTTGAGTTATAATGAATTCCATCTTGCCACGATGTGGTTTTAATAAGCATGCCTGATGTAATCAAAACATCCACTTCAATTAACCCACTCTCGAATTTATTCGTTGAAATAGACCGAACAGAACCGCTAGCATCACGATAGAAAGGGAATCGCATTTTTCTTCCCTCTCTTCTATCATAAAATACGGGTGATACAGCAGCACAATTTATACCTCTTCTATGTAATTCACAGTGTGCTTCCACCAAACCCGCAATCATCCCATCAGGAAGTACACTGTCCTGATCAAACGTTGCCACATAATCACAGCCCTGCTCACCAGCAAGTTCAAAACCACGATTCAGCGCAAATCCTAATCCTTTATTGCCGCAAAGATCAACATACAGCGCTTTTGGCTGGGGGAATTGACTAAAAAAATCCTTTCCACCGCCATTATCAATAAATATCAGAAAATCGACCTGCTCAGCGAGTCGCAATAATAAACTATTGAGTATCAAGAAATCGGGATAATATCCAACAACAATTGCACCAACCATAATCTCCTCATTATTTAATTAAGCGCGCTCATCTTAACCAACAAAGGTACAACACACACGAACCCTCATTTATAAAGCCTAAGCATTAAATTGATCGTCGACACTTACCCATCCGGCCTAACAAATCATGAATAATTCCTCTGAATATCACCACCAACCTTTTCCATCGGTTCGCTTCAAAAATGCTCACATTACAGGCCAACACAGCGATATCGCCATCGGAGTGTAATAGTGGATGTATGATTGTAATTTCACACATGACGAAATACTTGGCGTAATGACAAAAGCTCCCCTTCGCTTGAATCAATCAATTTTTCAATGACTTGACGATTGATTACTCGCATTTTAGCGGCTTCGTTGTCGTCGGGCAAACGTCCTGATCGAAAATTCTCAAGTGAAACAAACGCAAACCCGAGCTCAGCAAAGTCTCCTATTCCCGACGTCAACACAATGGGGATGACGCCCCAATAGAGGTACTCGACTAGCTTGGTCGGACAGGCCACCTGATTTAACAACACAGGATCACGTAAGACGAAACCGTAGGTGCAAGTCAAATAGTGGTCTGGCACTTGACTTGGGGGCACGGCAGAGCACATGCAATTAAGCACATGTGCAGAATTAGCCTGCAGCTGCAGCGCGGAGGCTTCTCCCGAAAGAAATATGTAACGCAGTTGCGGTATAGCGGCAGCCGCTTCCAGCATCATTGATACATTTTGCCAAGCTTGGAGACCACCCGCGTAAATCACCGCTTTTGCATCGCGTTGAGACCCCATCATGGCATCGCGCTGGCCACGCACGTCTGAGAGGGGCGGAAGTATGGCAATGGTTCTGTCTACGGTTGACTGCCGTAGGTATTTTTGCTGGAAATGGCGCTTCATTGCATCTGTAACGTGAACTACGGGCGCACTCCGCCGCAATACGATGTGCTCGACTATGCCAAAGAGGCGCGCAAGCCATGGCCTGCCTCGGTGCGCAAGTTCTTCTGGCACAGCCCCATGGAGATCAGTAATAGGATTTACAATCCAGTAGACAGGTAGCACCTTCAACGAGTTATACACTGAGTGAATATAGACGACGGACGCCCTCCTGAGCCACGAGACAATGACGAAAAAGTGAAGCAAGCCGTTCAGTTGGAGCACAGTGGCTTCACCAAAGTGATAAATGTGCTTAGACCAAAATCTGCGAAAGGAGATGTCTAGATAAACACGAGGCAAGTCGATAGCTAACGAGTCGATTGAAGAAATGCGCTGAATCATGCCATCTTTCTCGTCTGACATGGAGGGAAAAGGGGCGATAAAGACAATCATGTTCTAGCGAAGTGACGTTTAATGCGTCTTAACAATGATTTTATCATATCAAGGTTTAATAACGCTTCCAATCCAATTAAATTAGTTATCGAATTATTAAATAATAACCTAAATATCCCTACATTACTCCCTAGACAATGGCATATTGTAGAGATAAAAAAAGGCTCTAACTTCTTAAAGTCTAATTTATTAAAATTCAATTGAAATGATTTAATCAGATCACACAAAAAAATATCGGCAACATCATATGTGGTAGGATTAATATCTGTTGCAATGACAATAGGCTGACTTAAATAAATAAATTTAGCCTTTTTACCAGACAATATTTCCAATATTAAACTTATATGCATAAACTTGAAGTTTATATACTTACTCATAGATTGCATCGCTATAGATTGTTTTCGCAGCGTTAATGAAGACATGAATGATAAGTAGTGACCAACGAAAGAGAATATATTTTCTACACTAGTAAACGTAGCTGATTGCTTATTTAAAATATTATATGTGTTTTTTATTGTTTTAATCGTGTAATTTGAAACAACCAAATCAGGGATATCCTTTTTTATTATCTCTATCAAATCATCAAATGCCGAGAGTATAAGGACATCATCATCCCCCAAAAAATGTATATACTGACCTTTGGCCTTGTAAAAGCAATCAAGTACATTTATATCAAAACCAGCATTATTTTCTCTAACGTAAAAACTGGTATTAGCATATACGTTATTCTCCATCAAATAAATAGATGTTTTATCCGTAGAGCCATTGTCAATTACAACAATTTCTACCTCAATAGAATTTCCGTATTTTACTAATAATGGGTCGAGGCATTTTTTTAAGTCATTAATTCTATTATATGTTGGTATACAGATACTTATAAAATAAGCATCTGTATTGCCATTCACTGTTTTAG
>CAIWRI010000113.1 GCA_903915035.1 uncultured Nitrosomonadales bacterium
CCATCGTGCCGTTAATCTTCGCAGCATAGTAGTAGCGCAGATATTCGGTATTTTTGATGTTCTCCACATAACTTCGGGCCGTGATGAAAGTGCCGCGCGATTTGCTCATCTTCTCGCCATTGACGGTCAGAAAACCGTGCGCGAACAGTTTGGTCGGTGTGCGAAAACCTGCATGTTCGAGCATGGCCGGCCAGAACAGCGCATGGAAATACAGAATATCCTTGCCGATGAAGTGATACAGCTCGGTGGTCGAATCCGGCTTCCAGTATTCGTTAAAATCCAGCGCTGGCTGAATCCCGCTTCCCGATTCCTGACGCCTGACTCCTGACGCCTGCATGCTGTTGTGACACAATTGCTTGAAGCTGCCCATGTAGCCGACCGGTGCATCAAGCCAGACATAAAAATACTTACCCGGCGCATCAGGGATTTCGAAACCGAAATAGGGTGCGTCGCGTGAGATGTCCCAGTCGGACAGTTTATTTTCGCCTTCAGTCCCCAGCCATTCCTGCATCTTGTTGGCCGCCTCCGGTTGCAATGAACCGCTTCTGGTCCACTCGCGCAAAAACTGCTGACAGGTATCGGCAGACAATTTGAAGAAATAGTGCTCTGAATCGCGCATCACAGGAACTGCGCCAGACACGGCGGAATACGGATTGATCAGTTCGATCGGCGCATAAGCGGCACCGCAAACTTCGCAGTTGTCGCCATATTGATCTTTCGCATGGCATTTCGGGCATTCGCCCTTGATGAAGCGATCCGGCAGAAACATGTTCTTCACAGGATCGTAATATTGCTCAATGGAGCGGACTTCGATCAGGTTGGCTGTTTTGAGTTTGCGATAGATATCTTCAGCAAAACCGCGAGTTTCGGTCGAGTTAGTCGAGCCGTAATGATCAAAGCTGACATGAAAAGCCGCGAAATCATCGTAATGTTCCTGCCATACGCGCGCGATCAGTTGTTCCGGCGTAATGCCTTCGCTTTCAGCGCGCAGCATGATGGGCGTGCCGTGGGTGTCGTCAGCGCAGACGTAATGCACCTCGTGTCCGCGCATTTTCTGGAAGCGCACCCAGATATCAGACTGGATATATTCGACCAGATGGCCCAGATGGATGCTGCCATTGGCATAGGGCAGGGCGGAGGTAACGAGGATTTTGCGCATAGTAATAAAAGTGCCTGATTCTAAAACGCGTATTTTAGCAAATCGCGCGCAATCGCGCCGAATTGCTTGGAAGCGCGAGGCATTTGTGGTTCTGCCAGCTTCAAGCCGGAGATTGACGCGCATCAGGCTATATCAAATGCTGAACAAACGAGCAATCCGCTGGACGAAATGATGGCGCGTAGAATTTCACAACTTAAAATGCTTATGTGTTTGAACAGCACCGGCATTCCGGTTGCGTGAAGCTTGCCGTAAGTTCAGCGGACAACCGGCTTACCGATTTAGTTATAAAGCGGCAGCATCTGCTCTATATCTGGCATTACAATTCGGCTCTCCAGCTCAAGCGCCACCGCATCCATGGCTTGTATAACTTCCATTGATAATGGAAGAATACTGTATTCATCTCTTGATTCTAGTGCCGCTAACACTAGCTCGAACTGTTGTGCAGTTGCCATGATAATCTTTCGCTATATATGGTCGTGACTTATTATAATTTATTAGCAAATTGCCATTTTGCGTAGCAATTTCAGCCATATAAATGATACATTTTTAAATCATGAAGATATATAGTGAAGTTCTAATCTTTTAATAAGAATTTTCTTAGTTTTTAGTAAGGTTTTTATTATTTCGGAAAACTATCCTGAACATGCTTTGTGCTACCGGATTGATTAGGAAGCGATTAAGCCGCCTTCTTGCGGTTGTTGCTCAGAATGTCAACGCATTTGCAATGTGGCTAATCGCTGAAGATAATGTTATTGAAATGTTTTAACGCTTCGCTTTTTTATAAATGCGCGAGGTCAAGCCTGTTGACGGCGTGCGAAGATTGATTCGGTGCGCCGCCAGATTAACAGCAGACTGGCGGCGCGGCAAAGCGGGGCGACGGATTAACAAAACTTCCCACTTCCCGCTCACGACTCAGCTTAGATGCGTTCCAGCACTGCGGCAAAGAAACCATCAGTGGCGTGCAGGTTAGGGCGCAATTCCAGATAGTCGCCCATTTCCATGGGAATCTTTTGTTGCTGGAAGACTTCGCCTGCCGGAAGTAGCACAAACTCGGGATGAGCGGCCAGGAATGCAGTGACAATATGCTGATTTTCTTCCGGCAGGATACTGCAAGTTGCATAAACCAGACGGCCGCCTTTTTTCAGCAAGCGACTGGCTGAAGCTAAAATCGCGCTCTGTTTTTGATTCAATTCCTGAATGCTCTGCGGTGACTGGCGGAATTTCAGATCCGGATTGCGGCGCAAGGTGCCAAGACCGCTGCAAGGCGCATCTACCAGTACGCGGTCGATTTTACCGGCCAGGCGCTTGACCTTCAGATCGTTCTCATGCGCGATCAGCATAGGCTGGATGTTGGAAGCACCGGAGCGTTTCAGCCGCGGTTTGAGATTGGCCAGACGCTTTTCGGAGACATCTATTGCATATAAACGGCCTTGCGAATTCATCAGCGCTGAGAGCATCAATGTTTTGCCGCCGGCACCGGCGCAAAAATCCACTACCATGTCGTTGCGTTTTGGCGCTAACAGGAAGCCTAATAACTGGCTGCCTTCGTCCTGTACTTCTACTTTTCCGCTGGTGAACAGTTCATCCTTGTTCAGTGGAATCTTTTCCTTCAAGCGTATGCCGAGCGGGGAATAAGGTGTCGCTGTTGCATCAATATTTTGTGACGCAAGTTGCAGCAGTACTTCTTCGCGTTTTGCCAGCAGGGTATTGACGCGGATATCCAGCGGCGCGCCTTGCTGCATCGCCTGACCCAAAACCAGAATCTCTTCGTCCGAATAGGACGCGCGCATTTTTTCAATCAGCCATTCAGGCAGTTCAGCTTGTATCGACAGCGGTTGCCCTTCATATTGCACGGCTTTTGCTGTTGCCAGCCATTCGGCTTCATCGCGCTTTAACACCGGTTGAAGTTCACGCAGGTTGTAACCGCCGAACTTGGTTAAATAGGCCAGTGCCATGCGGCGCGGTGTGGCTTTACCGTCACAGGACGCTTCCAGCAGCAGGCGGTGGCGCAATACGCCAAAGGCGGTTTCGGCAACCAGTGCGCGTTCATTCGAGCCTATGCGTTCATTCTTGAAAAAGTAGCGCAAGGTCGTATCTGCGGGATGTTCCAGCGGCAAAATGGTGCGCAGCGCGAGGATGACAAGGTCTAAACGGTATTCGGTAATCAACATGATGTTTTAATCTAAAGGTTCAAGGGCGAAGTTTAACAGGATTGAGTAACAGGATGCAGGATTCAGGAGCGCCATTGTCCCTCGCGCAGGCACTCGCACTCATAAATTACCCGCGCTGACGGTGCGCTCGAAATCGGCTGTCAGGATAGAACTGCCGGTGCTGACGAGTCCGGCAGTGCCAGAAGGAAGTGCTAATCAGCTCCCGGCCACGGTCATGCCTTCGAGCAGAATCGAACCGCATTGGCGTGAGCCTTGCACCAGCACATCGGAACCGACGGCGACGATGTTGCGATACATCTCCTTGAGATTGCCCGCAATGGTCACTTCATGCACCGGATACTGAATCTGGCCATTTTCCACCCAGAAACCGGCTGCACCGCGTGAATAATCGCCGGTAATCGAATTTACCCCCTGTCCCAGCAACTCCGTCACCAGCAGGCCGCGCCCCATGGTTTTTAGCAATCCTGCCAGATCAAGATCAGGCATATTTCCACCGGATGGTTGCAAAATCAGGTTGTGATTGCCACCCGAATTGCCGGTTGAATGCATTCCCAGCTTACGGGCTGAATAGGAACCTAAAAGGTAGCCGCGCAATACGCCGTTTTCGATAATATTGCGGCGCTGCGTTATTACCCCTTCATCATCGAACGGGCTCGACGCCAGACCCTTTTTAATATCAGGCACATCGGACAGATTAATGTGTGATGCAAAAACGGGCTTATCCAGTTGATCCAGCAAAAAAGACGATTTGCGATACAGACTGCCGCCGCTCACCGCGCCGACAAAATGCCCCAGCAGGCTGGCTGCCACCACGGCTTCGAGCAGCACCGGCACCTGCATGGTCGCAATCTGCCGCGCACCCAGACGGCGCACCGTGCGCCCGGCGGCGATTTTTCCTACCTGCTGTGCGCTCAGTAAATCGCCTGAATGACGCGCGACGCTATACCAGTAATCGCGCTCCATCGCGTCCATTTGCTCCGCAATCACAGAGCAGCTCAAACTGTGGCGCGAACTTGGATAGCCTCCCATAAATCCCAGACTATTGGCAAAGACGAACTGCACTTCATGCACACTGACCGTTGCCCCTTCCGAGTTGCGGATGCGCGCATCGCTCTCTAAGGCAGCCTGTTCGCATTCTAGCGCCAGTGAAATCGCTCCCTCCACCGGCAGATCCCAGGGATGATACAAATCCAGATCAGCGAACTCAGTCGCGAGGCTGTCCTGCTCCGGCAAGCCTGAGCAATCGTCGATGGCCGTGTATCTTGCGATCGACAAGGCCGCGTCCACCGTATCACGCACAGCCTGAGGGGAAAAATCCGAGGTGCTGGCATTGCCGCGCTGCTGTCCGAGATAAACGGTGATGCCTAAGCCTTTGTCACGATTGTATTCGATAGTTTCTACTTCGCCATGACGCACCGTCACGCTCTGACCGAAACCTTCTGAAACTTCAGCGGAGGCTGCTGTCGCGCCTTGCTTTTTGGCATAACCTAGCATGTCCTGGGCGATGTTGCGCAGATTGTCAGGCGAGTTGGAAAAGCGATCCTGAGCCAGGGAATGTTGCGCAGACGAGACTGGTTTATTCATAACTTCAAGCGATAAAATAACGAAAGGCGCTATCATAGCAGTATCTTTAAAGACATATTGTATATCATGAACCCGCACGACAAAAACGAAGACCATAAAAAAAATCAATCTATCAATGAGTTATCTGTAGAAAATGCGGATCAACAGGATTATCCGGACGGGCAATATCAGGACGATATGACCCCGGAGGACGAGCAGGACGATGGCTATCTTGACGACGATGAGGAAGACGGTGACGATGAAGAAGACGGCGATGAA